>NZ_JBZSYN010000111.1:0-2614 GCF_058622915.1 Thermohalobaculum sp.
CTTGTGGAAGCCCGCGCTGCAGAACTGGGGCATCGGGCTCGAGCTGAACTGGGCGCGGCAGCGCGACTACGACATGCTGTTTGGCTTTCGCGACTACAATGTCGTCACCGGCCATGCCAGTCTCTACTGGGACACCGGCTTCCACGACCTGAGCGTCGAGATCGACGCCGGGCGCTATCTCGCCGGCGACTGGGGCGGCACCTTCTCGCTCAAGCGCCGCTTCGCCAACGGTTGGGAGATCGGCGGCTTCTTCACGCTGACCAACGTGCCCTTCAAGAAGTTCGGCGAGGGCAGCTTCGACAAGGGCATCTACCTGACCATCCCGTTCAACTGGATGCTGCCGTTCGAGAGCCGGTCCTCCTACACCACCGTGCTGCGGCCGCTCACCCGCGACGGCGGGCAGAGGCTGGAGATCGCGAACCGGCTCTACCCGCTGGTCCAGGACATGGATCGCCGCGGGCTCGGCAGGAGCTGGGGGGACTTCTGGCAATGACGGCTGGGCGCCACAGGCCTCGCGCCCGCGCCCTGGCGCTCGCCCTGGGGGTCACCGTGGGGCTCGGCGCCTCGCTGGCGGCCTGCTCGAGCGGCGGGCCGACCCTGTTCCAGCGTCTGGGCGGAGTGCTGAAGACCGCAATCACCGGCGCGCCCAAGGCGCCCCCCGCCGCCCCGGTCACGCGGGCGCAACTGGCGCGGATCCCCTACGCCACCATCGCCCTGTCGAAGAATGGCGGGCCGCGGGCCTATCTGGTGCCGTTGGTCGACAATGGCGGCTACCTGAATTACCGCGACACCTCGGGCGCCGCGGTGATCATGCTGGGCGGCGCGGTCAGCGGCACGCAATCGCTTGGCTACGACCTGCGCTCCGTCCGCTTCGACCGCCGCGACCCGATCGCCCATCCCACGCCCCTGGCCGACTGGCCGGATCACGTGAACCGCCAGTACCGCTACGCGGTGCGCGACCTCGGGGACTACAGCATCACGCTCGACTGCGTGTTCACGCCGGTGGCGCGCGAGACCATCGAGATCGTCGAGCTGCGCTACAATGTGATGCGGGTGAGCGAGGACTGCACCAACGCGCGCCGCCAGGTCACCAATACCTACTGGGTGGACCCCGCGACCGGGTTCATCTGGAAGTCCAAGCAGTGGCTGGGCCCCGAGATCGGCCAGGTCACGGTGGAGATCATCCGGCCCTATGCCGGATGAGCCGAGGCAGCCGGCCGGCGGCGGGGGAAGGCGGCGCGCGGGACACGGCGCGCGCGCGCCCCGGGTCAGCGCTCAAGCGTCGGTGCCGGGCTCGATCAGGACGGAGAACCCGTCGTCGCCGCCGCCCGTGACGGTGATGTCGCCGCAGCGGATCCAGGCGTGCGCGCGCAGGTGGCCCGCCTCGGCCTTGGCCACGCCGAGGAAGAACTCGGGCGCGAGACCGCGGCGCCTGAGCCATCGGTCCGCCGCCATCGCCTGCACCAGGCAGTCGGCGCGCCAGGGCACGCGAGCTGCCGCCGCGGCGAGCGCCCAGGCGATGCCCGCGAGGCTGTCGCGGGCGCCGGGCTCCGGCGGCCTGGCGGCGGGCGACGAGTGGCTGCGAAGCCGGGCCAGGCAGTCCGCGGACGAGGTCAGCGCGAGGCGCGCGCGCGCGCGCGCGAGCTCGAGGACCGCAATGACCAGATGGCGCCACTGCATCGCGGAGAGACCGAGCGCGCGCGAGACCCGGCTTCGCGGCGTGGCGGTCATGCGCAGCCGCGCCGCCCGCGCGAGAGGTGCCACGCGCTTTCGCTACCGCGCCGTGACCAGGCCATGGCTTTGCAACTCGTCGAGCAGCCGCTCGAGATCGGCCTCGAGCACGTCGGCGGCGACGTCGTACTCGGCCAGGATGGTGCGCTGAATGTCGCCAAGCGCGCGGCCGTCCGCAACCAGCTCGAAGATCCGCGCCCCCACCGGGTCGAGGCCGAAATAGGTTCCGCTGTGCAGGTCCAGGATGACGCTGTCGTCGCCGATGCGGCGAGCGACGACATGGGCGGGAACCTCGAAGCTGCTGCCGGGGCTCACGGGCGCGGCTCCAGCGCGGCCGCGTGCTCGGCGATCGCCCGGCGCACGCGCGCGAGCTCGGCGAAGCGGCGCGGGTAGTCGAGCCGGTAGCACGGCACCGCGCCGCACAGCCGGCTGACATCCGCGAAATGGGCGGCCAGGGCGGCCCTGTCCTCGACGTCGAGCAGGAAGGCGTGGCGCAGCCAGGCCTCCAGCGCCTCGGCCCCGTGCAGGCGCTGGAACGCGACCGCGGGCGCCTCGCCGGGCCCCAGCACATAGGCGGCCCGCAGCGGCCGGCTCTCGCCGCAATGGGGAAGCCGCGCCTGCGCCGGCATGCGCGTCTTGGTGCCGTTGACGCCGTCTGCATCGGCCCCCATGAGCGCCTGACGGGCATCGCGCCAAAGGCGCAGCGAGGGGTGGCTCGGCAGCGCGCGGTATCCGTCCGCCGTCGCATCGAGCGCCAGGCCGTCATCGGTGAGGAAGGGCGCCCCGGCGCAGGCGAAGGCGGCGGCCAGGGTGGACTTGCCGTGGCCCGAGGCGGCCAGGAAGGCGACCGCGTCCGAGCCCAGCGCAACGGCGCTGGCATGGA
>NZ_JBZSYN010000112.1:0-5027 GCF_058622915.1 Thermohalobaculum sp.
CGGCCCCTCGAAGGTCGACATGCCGTAGAAGGCGACCGAGGTGACCATCATTCGGATGATGGGGTCGGTGCGCAGCTTGTCCCAGGCGCCCGAAAGCGTCATCAGGCCGTTGATCATGCCGCCCCAGCTTGGCATCCACAGCATGATCGAGAACACCATGCCGAGCGTCTGCGCCCAGTCGGGCAGGGCGGTGTAGTGCAAATGGTGCGGTCCGGCCCAGATGTAGAGGAAGATCAGCGACCAGAAGTGCACGATCGAGAGCTTGTAGGAATAGACCGGGCGCTCGGCCTGCTTGGGCACGAAGTAATACATCATGCCGAGAAAGCCGGCGGTCAGGAAGAAGCCGACCGCATTGTGCCCGTACCACCACTGGGTCATGGCATCCTGCACGCCCGAGAAGGCCGAGTAGCTCTCGGTGCCGAGGAACGAGACCGGCACGGCGAGGTTGTTCACCACGTGCAGGAGCGCGATGGTGACGATGAAGCTGAGATAAAACCAGTTGGCGACATAGATGTGCCGCTCGCGGCGCTTGAGGATCGTGCCCAGGAAGACCGCGAGATAGGCGACCCAGACAATCGTCAGCCAGATGTCGATATGCCAGTTCGGCTCGGCATACTCGCGTCCCTGCGAGCCGCCGAAGACGTAGGAGGTCGCGGCCAGCACGATAAAGAGCTGGTAGCCCCAGAAGACGAACCAGGCGAGGCCGCCGCCCCACAGGCGCGCCGCGCAGGTGCGCTGGACCACATAGAACGACGTGGCGATCAGGGCGTTGCCGCCGAAGGCGAAGATGACCGCCGAGGTGTGCACCGGGCGCAGCCGGCCGAAGCTGATCCAGGGCAGCCCGAGATTGAGCGCGGGGAAGGTCAGCTCGAAGGCGATGTAGACGCCGACCAGGAAGCCCACCACGCCCCAGAGCGCGGTGGCAACGACGCCAGCACGGATCACGTCGTCCATGTAGCCCGTCGCCGGCGTGCCGCCGTTCGGGCGGCGATTGGCCACGTCCCAGCGCGCGATTGTGTAGAAGAACAGCAGCACCGCGGCGACGAAGACCACAAGCGCGTTGACCGCGAAGGCGATGTCGTGCGCCCAGTTGGCGGCGATGGCGGCCAGCACCGCGACGGTGCCATAGACGCCCAGCTTGACGATCGAACCCATCCCCTCTCCCCCGACTCGGCTCGCGTAGCCCGCCGCCCGGCCGGGACGGCCGTGCGGTTCCGCGGGTTATTGCCGGGTGGGACGGGGGATGGCCTTGATCTGGGTCAAGCCGCAGCGGCCGGTGGCCCGCCGAGCGGGCCGGGCCTCAGCGCTGGCTGAGCGTCACCGGTTTTCGGTAGAAGATGTGATCGCCGATCTGTGCCGTGCGCACCATATGCTTGGCCCAGGCGGGGTTGACCGAGGCGGCGTGAAAATAGGTCGCCTTGCCGGTCAGGATGCGCGGCTTGCCCTGCATCATGAGCCAGGCGATCTTCCCGATGCGGTCGAACAGGGGGTGGTTCTTGACTACCTCGGGCTTGCCGTCGCAGTAGAAGGAGAACTGGCACGGGCCCTGTGTGTCGGCCCCCTGCTTGATCACGCCGCAGATCGTGTTGGGGTAGGCGGGATCGTCGACGCGGTTCAGGATCACTTCCGCCACCGCTTCCTGCCCGGCCAGGCTCTCGCCGCGCGCCTCGAAGTAAAGCGCCTCCGCCAGGCAGTGCCATTCGGGGGTACGCTTGCCCACCTTGACGTTGTCGATCTCGTTGAGATTGATCACGCCGCCGGCGTCTGTCGCGAGCAGGTCCGTGATGGCGCGGCTGCGCGCGCCGGTGGTGGCCGCCGCGACGTCGGCATCCTGATTGGCCAGCTCTGCGAGTGCCTGGGTCGTCCCGCGCTCGCCCGCAGCGGGATCGGGCGTGACCTTCAGAGCTGCATCGGCCGGTGGTAGGCCGGCGACGCGGCGGAAGTTATCGGTTTCGGTGAAGGCAGTGACGGCGGTGCGCTCCTCGTTGAGCAGCGTCATCACCACCTTGCCGAGCCCCTGACCGATCGAGCTGCTTGCGTCGCCCGCGTCCGGCGCGAGCACAGGTCCCAGCAGCGTGGCCAGACCGATCATGCCGGCAACAAGCCCGTGCACACGGCGCAATGCCAAAGGTGCCGTCATGGCCTCCCTCGTTCCGTTCGCGGCGTCGTTGGCTCCAGCGAAATCAACGCCTTCTGGCGCGCCGGCATTCGCCGCTCGTTGACCTATGTGCCTTCGGGCAATGCCGGGCGATGATTAACCCCGGATTCACTCAACACAACACCCCGGTGCGCTGCTGCGCCGCAGGCTTGGAGCCTCGCGGGGGAAAAAATCGTTGTGCGCCGCACAAATCGTTGCAGATCTGCAACGATTTTTTGCACCTGCACAGGGGCAGTCTCGATCAGAAACCGAATCATGTCCCGTCGGCAGCGTCGAGCCGGGCGCGGATCGTCGCCTGCGCCGCTGCCAGCCGGGCGATCGGCACGCGGAAGGGCGAGCACGAGACATAGTCGAAGCCGCACTGGTCGCAAAACCGCACCGAGCGCGGGTCGCCGCCGTGCTCGCCGCACAGGCCGATCGAAATGCCGGCGTGCCGGGCCCGCGCGCGCTCTGCGGCCATGCGCACCATTTCGCCCACGCCCTCGAGGTCGAGCGTGTGGAACGGGTCTTGCGGGAAGACCTGCTGGGCGACGTAGTCGGGGATGAAGCGCCCGGCGTCGTCGCGCGAGAGGCCGTAGACGAGCTGCGTCAGGTCGTTGGTGCCGAAGCTCAGGAAATCGGCCTCGCCGGCGATGTCGCCGGCGCGCAAGCAGGCGCGCGGGGTCTCGATCATCACGCCGACGCGGTAGTCCACCATCTCGCCGCGTTCGGCGCGGACCTCGGCAGCCACTGCGTCAATGCGGCCGCGCAGCACCTCGAGCTCGCGCACCGCCGAGATCAGCGGGATCATGATCTCGGGCCGCACCGGCTCGCCAGTGCGCCGCCCGGCCTCGCAGGCGGCCTCGAAGATCGCGCGCGCCTGCATCTGGTAGATCTCGGGGAAGGCAATGCCGATGCGGCAGCCGCGCTTGCCCAGCATGGGGTTGAACTCGGCCAGCTCCAGCGCCCTTGCCTTGACCTTCGAGACCGGCACGTCCAGCGCCTCGGCCATCTCGGCCATCTCGGCCTCGCCATGCGGCAGGAACTCGTGCAACGGCGGGTCGAGCATGCGGATGACGACAGGGAGCCCGGCCATCTCGCGGAACAGCTCGATGAAGTCGTCGCGCTGCATCGGCAGGAGCCGCTCGAGCGCGTGGCGGCGCTCGGCCTCCGTGCCGGCCATGATCATCTCGCGCATGGTGCCGATGCGGCCGTGCTTGAAGAACATGTGCTCGGTGCGGCACAGGCCGATGCCGGCGGCGTTGAAGCCGCGCGCCGTGGCGGCGTCCTGGCCGGTATCGGCATTGGCGCGCACGCCCATGCGGCGCTCGGCGTCGGCCCAGTCCATCAAGGTGGCGAAGGCGCCGGTGATCTCGGGCGGCACGGTCTCGACCGCGCCGGCCATGACCTCGCCGGCGGCACCGTCCACGGTGATCACGTCGCCCTCGACGAAGACGCGCCCGTCGCCGCTGCGCAGGTTGCCGCCATTGCGGTCGAGCGAGAGGTCCTTGGCGCCCACCACGCAGGGCCGGCCGAGCCCGCGCGCCACCACCGCGGCGTGGCTGGTCATGCCGCCGCGCACGGTCAGCACGCCCAGCGCCGCGTGCATGCCGCGGATGTCCTCGGGGCTGGTCTCGACCAGGGCCAGGATGGCCGGGTGCCCGGCGGCGGCGGCGTGTTCGGCTGCGTCCGGGGCGAACACCAGCGGCCCCGAGACGGCGCCGGGCGAGGCGGGCAGGCCGCGGCCGATCAGGTCGCGCTGCGCGTCGGGGGCGATCGAGGGATGCAGATGCGGCTCGAGGAAGCCCGGATCGACGCGCATCAGCGCCTGCTCGCGGCTGATGGCGCCGGCCTCGGCCAGCTCGACGGCGATGCGCACCGCGGCGCGGGCCGAGCGGCGCACGGGCCGGGCCTCGAGCACGAAGGCGCGGCCGGCCTCGACGGTGAACTCGAGCGTGAAGGCGTCGCCATGCGCCTGCTCCAGCCGTTCGGCGGCCTCGGCGATGGCGGCGAGGGCCTCGGGGCAGAACTCCTCGAGCGAGGGTTCGGTCAGGCCCTCGGCCTCGCGCTCGGCGCGGGTCAGGACGGCGGGGGTGCGCAGGCCCATCAGCGCCTCCTCGCCCTGCGCGGCGGCGAGGAAGCGGCCCGAGAGGCGGCGCTCGCCGGTGGTCTCGTCGCGGGCGTGGGCGATGCCGGCGCCGCTCGGCGCGGGGCCCAGCCCGAGCACCATCTGCTGCACGACCAGGGCCAGCGGCGCGTCCTCGTCGAGGCCGCGCGCGGCCCGGCGCAGGCGCGCCCCCGTGCTGCACCACGATGTGCCAAGTGCCTGAAGTGCCGCGAAAAGTTGCTCGCGCGGGTCCTGCGGGAAGGTGGTGCCTTCCTCCTCGATCAGGCCGAGGCAGGTGCGCGCCAGCTCCTCCAGATCGGCCTCGGAAAGCCCGGTTTCCGACTCGACGCCGGCGTATTTCATGGCGTCGTAGAGGGCGTATTCGAAGTCCTCGCCCTCGATGCCGAGGGCGCCGGCGCCGAAGCTGTGGATCAGGCGGCGGTAGAGGTCGCGGGCGACGCGGCCGCCGTGGCGGCGGGCCAGCGCGGGCAGGGTGGCCTCGCACACGCCGATGTTGAGGATCGAGGGCGCCGCCGCGCCGCCGCCGCCGGGGGCGGAGGCGCGCACCGACACGAGCAGCGGGGACCTTGCCCCGCCCAGCTTGGCTTTGGTGAGTTTTTCGAGCCGCGTCAATGCCTTGGATATGGCCGGGCGGGCGGCTTTGGGGTCCGCGACGAGGGCGGCGGGCACCACGAAGGCCGGCGGCACGGGCAGGCCGAGCGCGGCGGCGCGGGCGAGCCAGGCGGCCTTCTCGCCGTGGCGCGCGGCGTCGAGCGGGGCCTC
>NZ_JBZSYN010000113.1:0-9003 GCF_058622915.1 Thermohalobaculum sp.
ACGGCGGTCGGCCGGACCGGGTTGAGCGGGTGACGGCGCAGGCCTTCCTTGCCCGCCAGGCGGCACAGGCCAGCGCCTCCTCGCCGCGGGCACGCCGGGTGATCTGCGCCCAGCTGGGCGCGCGCGAGAATTACGCGGTGGCGCGGGCCCTGTGGCAGTGCGGGGCGCTGTCGCTTCTGCTCACCGATACGTGGAGCCCCGCCGGGCCGCTGGGACGGGCCGCGCCCATGCTCGCCGGACGCAGCCATCGGGACCTCGCCGGAGCCCCGGTGGCCTCGGAAACCCTTGCCGCCGTTTCCCGCGAGATCTGGCTGCGGCTTCGCGGCGTGTCCGGGTGGCCGAAAATGACCGCGAAAAACCGCTGGTTCCAGGACATGGCCGTCCGTCGGCTGGACCGGCTCGGCCTCGGCGAGGGGGACGCAACGGTGTTCGCCTACAGCTATGCGGCACGCGACATCCTTGCGCATGCCCGCAGGCGCGGCTGGCGCACCATCCTGGGCCAGATCGACGCGGGCCCCGTCGAGGACGGGATCGTGATCGAGGAGCGCCGCCGCTATCCCGATCTCGCCCCGGACTGGGCGCCGTCGCCCGCGCCCTACTGGGAGGCCTGGCGAGACGAGATCGCGCTGGCCGACCGCGTCGTGGTCAATTCCGAGTGGTCACGCGGTCTGCTGTCGGCAGCGGGCGTGCCGGCGGAGCGCCTGGAGGTGATTCCGCTCGCCTACGACCCGCCGCCCGAGGCCGCCGGCTACCGGCGCCGCTATCCGCGCCGCTTCGACTCGGCGCGGCCACTTCGCGTGCTGTTCCTGGGGCTGGTCAATGTGCGCAAGGGCGTGGCCCGGATCCTCGAGGCGGCGCGCTTGCTCAGGGATGCCCCGGTGGAGTTCCATTTCGTCGGCCCGATGCAGATATCGCCGCAGGCCCGCCTGGTCCGGGAGGCGCCCGTGATCTGGCATGGGCCGGTGCCGCACGCCCAGGTGCATCGCCATTACCGCAACGCGGATGTGTTCGTGCTGCCCACCCTTACCGACGGGTTCGGCCTGACCCAGCTCGAGGCGCGGGCCTGGCGGCTGCCGCTGATCGTGTCGAACCGCTGCGCCGGCGTCGCCGAGGAGGGGGTCAGCGGGCTGGTCGTCGAACCGCCCACCGCGGACACGATCGCAGCGGCGATCGGACGCTGCCTCGACGCGCCCGGCTGGCTGCAGTCGGCGGCCGATGCGATCGCGCCCGGCGAGCGGTTCGGTCTCGACGAGCTGGGCAAGGCGCTGGCGAGGCTCCTTTGACCGCGCGCGCCCTCCAGTCTCGCGTCGAGCTGTGGGCCCAGACGCGCGCGACCAGACAGCGCCAGCGCACGCTCATGTGCATCTCGACCACGATCATCTGTGTCGCCGCCTTGTTCATCGCGCTGATCCTGACGGGCATCACCGATGTCGATTTGATTTTCGCGGAGACGGCCGAACTGTTCGGGGCCGCGTTGGCCGTCGCGCTGACGGTCGAGGCCGTCGCCGGCATCCGTAACCTGCTGCGCACCGACATCGTCATGCTGGTCGCGCTCTACGGCCTGATCTTCCTGGAATTCCTTTTCCCGCAGCAAAGCTTCGTCGGCCTGATCTCGCCGCAGGGGGCGCAGACGGGAACCACCGCCTCGCTGATCGGCTTCGCCGGCATCGCGCTGGGCCGGCACGCGCCGCTGCGCTTCAGGTCCGGCCGGTCGGCGCCGGCGATGCGCGACATGTCCCCGCGCCGCCTGATCCAGCTTTTTGTCGCCGTCTCGGCGGTCGGCTATTTCGACATCCTCCTTTCCGTGCACTTCGACCTCTTCGAGGCCATCCGCCAGATGGCCTGGCCGCGCTTCAGTCAGGCGTGGAGCCGCGGCAGGCTCGGCAACCTGAGTTCATTGCTGGGCCAGGTTGGTCTGCTGATCTATCTGATCCCGCCTCTGGCCGGAACGGTGCTGGCGCAATTCCGGCGTTATCGCGCCGGGGAGCTGGCGATCGTCGTGTGCGTCCTTGCGCTCACCTTCTACAAGGGCTTTGCCGGCGGCACGCGGAGCGTGTTCATCATCTATATAATCACGTTCCTGGTGGCGTTTCTTCTTGCGCGGCCGCGCATCACGGCGCGCGAACTGGTCCTGGTCGCGGCGGGAATCGCTGCCGCCGTGCTCGCGACCATCATGATGCTGGAGTTTCGCAAGATCGGGCTGGTGAACTACAATGTCAGCGAGGTCGACCAGGCGAAGCTCATCGTCGACTTCAATCTGATCAACATCTCCCGCCTGACGGAGGTGTTTCCGGCAAAGCATCATTTTCTCGGCTGGGAGATCCCCTACAGCGTGGTGATCCGGCCGATCCCGCGGGCGCTTTGGCCGGGCAAGCCCACCGGGTTGAGCTTCGGCATCGAGGACGCGCTCGGCGCGCACGGCCTGACGCTCTCGGCCACTTTCGTCGGCGAGAGCTTCATGGCCGCCGGCCTGCCCGCCGTCGCCGTGGCGGGGCTCCTGCTCGGCTCGTTCGCGGCGAGCTGGAACCGTGTGGGGGCGCGTCTCGACAACCTGTTCATGCTGGTGTTCTACGCCTCCGGCTTCTTCGCCGCGGCGCTCGCCATGCGCAGCGTGCTGCAAGTCGCGCCCGCGGTGATCCCGACCTTCGTTCTGTGGCTCTACGGCCGCTGGTCGCGCCCGGTGAAGGGGCGATCGTTGCGAGGCGGCAGAGCATGACCGGGGCGGTCCCGAAGGCTGCTGCGGGAGCCTGGGCGAGGTCCGGCAAGGCGCGGGCGGCAGGCCGCAAAAATGCTGCAATGCCGGGACATGATCCCGGTCCTGCAGCGCGCCTGCCCTTGAGTTGTCGAGGTCACGGGTCCTTCGGCGCGCAGCCTGGGGGGTGAATTGGTGGCGACCGATTGATGGCGTGCTTTCGCGGCACGACTGTGCGGCGGGCCGGTCGGCAAGACAGGCGCCGTGCCCGGTGAAGGTGCTTCTGGTCTCATCGAATTCCGGCTCCCGCGGCGGCGGCGAAATCTATCTTCGCTACCTCGCCGAGGGTCTCAGCCAGCTGGGCTGCGAGGTGCACGCCCTGATCGGAGCCGATCCGCGCATGGACGAGCTCGCCGCCGGATTTCCGCGAGGCGCCACGGTGCACCGGCTCGCGCTGACCAACACCTTCGCGCGGCCGCTGCGCTCGCTGGGCGCGGTCTTCGACGCGGCCCAGCAGCGGCGGATGCGGCAGTTCATCGAGCGCCTCGCCCCCGACGTGACCCATGTCAACCAGCAGGTCGCGGAGGACGGGCTGGATCTGCTGCTCGGCGCGGGGGCCGCGGGGTCGGCGCTGGTCTCGACGATTCACATCACGCATGCGGCGGCCGCCCTGCATGCGCGGGCGGGTGCCGTGCGCGATCTGGTTGCCGAGCGCGTGCTTCGCCGCCTCGGCGCGCCGGTGATCGTGGTCTCGCAGGCGGCCGGGCAAACCTTGCGGGCGCGCCGGCGCCTGGCGGCCGTGAACCTGACGGTCGTTCACGCCGCGGTACCGCCCGAGGAGCCCGCGGCCTATGCCGATGCGCGGCGGTGCGCGCGGCGCGACTGGGGCCTCGACGACGACGCTATCGCAATCGGGGCAATAGGCCGGATCGAGGATCAGAAAAATCCGCTCTTTCTCGTCGACCTCCTTTCGGACCTCGCCGCCTCGGGCCGCGAGAGCCGGCTTGTCTGGATCGGCGACGGCACGCTGCGCCCCGCGCTCGAGGCGCGCGCGGCCGAGCGCGGCGTCTCCGGGCGGGTGATCATCGACGGCTGGCGCACCGATGCGCGGCTGCGCCTGGCCGGGCTGGACATCCTGGCCATGCCCTCGCGGTTCGAGGGTCTGCCGCTGGCGCTGCTCGAAGCGATGCATGCGGGTCTCGCGGTCTGCGTCAGCGATGCAGACGGATTGCCCGAGGCGGTCGATGACGGGCGCAGCGGGTTCGTTCGCCCCGTCTGCGGCCGCGCGGCCTGGCGGGACGCTGTGGGCGCGCTGATTGACGACGCTGCTCTCAGGGCGCGCCTGGGTGGCGCGGCGCGCGCCGCCGCGCGCCGCCGCTTCAGCCTCGACTCCATGGCGCGGGCGACGCTTTCCGTCTACCGACGCACCGTGGGCGCAGCGGCGCGACAGGGAAGCCATGCCGTCGTCGATTGACACCTTCTCCTTCGCGCCCGATCTCGCGTTGGCGCCTCGGCGCAGGGTTCTGCACGTCTGTCCCTACATGCATCCCACAGCGGGCGGCCCCCCCGTGGTGGTCGAGCGCCTGGCGACGCACGCGGCGGCCTTCGGCTGGTCGGCCTCGGTCATGACCACCTCGCACATGTGCGAGGACGACGGCAGCGCGCTCATGGCCGAGCTGAGCCGGCGTCTCGACGTCGACATACTGCCGATCGATCGCCTTCGCCTCCTGGGCCACGCGTCCGGGGCGGTGGCGGCGATGGATGCCGCGGTCTGCCACGCCGACATGGTGCATGTGCACACGCTTTGGCATCCGTTGAACACGGTCGCCCGCCGCGCCTGCGGCCGGCACGGCAAACCCTATGTGCTGTCCCCGCACGGCATGCTGGATCCCTATTCCATGGGGGTCCGGGCGCTGCGCAAGCGCGTCTACCTGGCGCTGGTCGAGCGGCGCAATCTCGCGGACGCCGCCCGCGTCGTTTTCACCACCGCGACTGAGCGGGACCGCGCCGGCCCGAGGCTCGCGGACCTGATGCGGCACGAGGTCGTCTCGTTGGGCGGCGACCAGCCGCCGGCCATCCCGCGCGCCGCGCTCGCGGCCGGCTTCCTCAAGAGGCATCCGGGCGGGGTCGAGGGGCGTCGGATCCTGTTTCTCTCGCGCCTGCACCCCAAGAAGGGCTTGAACGCCGTGCTCGAGGCCATGCCGTCCCTGGTCGCCTCGAATCCGGGGACGCATCTGTATATCGCGGGATCGGGCGACAAAGCTTACGAGGACAGGCTGAGGAGGCGCGTCGAAAAACTGGCTCTGGGCGGGAGCGTCAGCTTCACCGGCCTGCTCGCCGGAGCGGAGAAGTGGAGCGCGATGGCCGCGGCCGATGTTTTCGTCCTGCCCTCGCGCCAGGAGAACTTCGGCCTCGCCGTGGTCGAGGCGATGCAGGCCGGGCTGCCGGTGGTCGTCAGTCGCGGCGTGAACATTCATCCCCAGATCGCGTCGGCCGAGGCGGGGGTCGTGCTGGATACGGAAAGCGACCCGGAGGCGCTCGCCGAGGCGATCGGCGGGCTTCTCGACGATCCGCGGGCGCGCGACCGGGCAGCGAGAAATGCGCGCGAACTCGCTGCGGCACGGTACGACTGGTTCGATGCCGCGGAGCAGTGCTACCGCCTCTACGACGCGGTGCTGCGGGAATGCGATTCCGGACCGGACGGCTAGCGGCCGGCGCCGCTGTCCCCGCGAGCGCCGATCTGCAACAGGACGGCAGCTCGATCGCCGGCGATCGGGGTTTTTTGCTGAATCATGCCGCGCTGCCGGGTTACAAGGCTGACGCGACTGCGTTACCAGGCTGTCGGGGCGTTTCGCCGAGGGGCGCATCGGGGGGCGCACCGGGGGGCGCACCGGGGGGCGCATCGGGGGGCGCAGCAGGTGGGTGCAACGCGGGTCAGCACGGATTGGGGGGCCGATAATGCAGATCCACGCTACGATCCGGGGTCACGCAACGATCCGGGGAACCGTGCTGGCGGCACTGCTCGCGCTCGGCGGCTGCGGTGTGATCTATACGGTTCCTGCGGTGGAAAAAGGCCCGCCCTACAACAGCGGGACCTATGCGACGGGCTATGACGTGAAGGTCGTGCCGCTGACCTACGAGACGGCGGCCGCGGCCAACCTCGCGCCCTATGTGCCGCCGCGCCTGCCCGCCGCGTATCAGCCCGCCGTCGCCCATGTGACGCAGGCCAGCGCCGCGGCGCAGCCGACGCCTCCCGCCCTGTTGCCGGACACCGGGGCGGCGGGTGCGCGCCCCCGGGCGGTGTCCGACAAGCTGCCGCCGTCGGGCCGCCCGGGTCCCTACCGGATCGGCATCGGCGATGTCGTGCTGCTTTCGATCAGCGGGACGCCGACGCTGGCCCAGCTGCCCGACCTGATCACCGCGCAGGCCAAGCGCGACGGCTACACGGTGCAGGGCGACGGCGCCATCGCCATCCCCAACGTGGGCCGGGTCAAGATCGCCGGCATGACGCTCGAGGATGCCCAGTACCAGATCTCGCAAAAGCTGCTGGCCGCCAATATCGAGCCATCCTTTTCGCTCGAGGTGTCCGAGTTCAATTCGCAGCACGTCTCGGTCGGCGGGCTCGTCGGCAAGGCGGGGCTGGTGCCGATCACGCTCCAGCCGCTGCACCTCGCGGACGCCATCGCGGCCTCGGGCGGCGTGGCCTCGGACGATCCCGGCGTCACCACGATCCAGCTTTTGCGCAAGGGCACGGCCTACCGCTATGCGGTCGATCGCTACATCAACGATCCCGCGGTTCGCGATATCGTGCTGCGCAACGGCGACAGCATCTACGTCGGCAGCGCCGAGAAGGTCCTGGAGGCGCGCCGCGCCAAGGCGCAGGCACTGTTCGAGAAGCGGCTCGGGCTCGGCGCCGTCAAGCGCTACTATGTCTTCCTCACCGGCGAGGTCAGGCACTCGGGGCAGGCCGAGTTGCCGTTCGATCAGCCGATCTCCCTGGCCAACGTGCTGTTCGGAAAGCCGGGCGGCGGCATCGACGCCCAGACCGGCGACTTCGGCGCCATCTACGTGATCCGGGGCGATCCGGATCCGCGCAAGGCGGGCGGGCTGACGGCCTATCACCTGAATGCCGCGAATGTCGCAAACCTGGCGGTGGCGGCGCATTTCGAGATGCGCCCCAACGACATCGTCTTCGTAGCGCAGCAGCCGGTCACGAGCTGGAACCGGGTGCTGAGCCAGATCTTCCCGATCGTCTCGGCGCCACAACAGCTGGCCACCTCGGCGGCCGGCGTGCCATGACCCGCGCTGCGCCGGCCGGCAGGCGCGCTCTTGGAGCATGAGCTCCCGAGGGCTGGGGCGGAGGCGGCGGTCGGCGTCGTCCAAGGGTGTGGCGCCGGCGGACCCGGCACAGGGCCGTGTGGCCGGCATCGGGTCGCACGCGATCCCGACGCGGCCGGAAAATCGCGCATGGGCAAGCCTTTGAGCGATCCGACATGACATTCGCGAGCGAACGCGCGCAGGCGGAGTCGCTCTTGCGCGCCTGCCTGCGCGGCGAATGCCCGCCCTGGCCGGGGGCCGGCGGCCTGTCGCTGCCCGAGGCGGTGCTGCAGCAAATCGCCGTCCACGGCGTCGGCCCTCTGGTCTGCGATCGCCTGGGCGCGGCGCCCGGCTGGCCGCAGGCCGTGCGCGACGCGCTGCGCGCGCAGGCGGTTGCCGCCGCGATGTGGGAGGAGAGCCATCGCGACATCCTGGTGCGGCTCACGGGCGCCCTGGCCGAACGCGGCATCGAGGCGATCGTGCTCAAGGGCACGGCGCTGGCCTATACCTGTTACGCCGATCCGGCGCTCAGGGCGCGAAGCGACACCGACCTGCTCGTGCCCGAGCACGCGGGCCACGAAGCCGGCGCGGTGCTCGGGGCGCTCGGGTTGCGGCGGGTCAACCAGGTCAGCGGCGAATTCATCAGCTATCAGTGCGGCTTCGAGGTTCGCGACCGGCTCGGGCTCGTGCATGCCATCGACCTGCACTGGCGCCTGAGCAATGCCGAGGTGCTGGCGCGTCTGTTCAGCCACGGCGAGCTCAGAGGTCGCGCCAGACCCGTTCCCCGGCTCGGGGCCAATGCCCTGGCGACGGCTCCGGTCGATGCGCTGATGATCGCCTGCATGCATCGCGAGCTGCATGCCCACAGCCCCTACTGGGTCGACGGCGTCGCGCATTTCCTGCCCGACCGGCTGATCTGGCTCTACGACGTGCACCTCTTGGCCGGCCGCCTGACCGCGCAGGAGCGGGCCGAACTCGGCCGGCTGGCGATCGACAAGGGCCTCGCGCGGGTATGTCATGACGGTCTTGCGCGCGCCGCCGAGTGGTTCGGCACCGAGGCGCCGGCGGGGCTTCTCGACAGCCTCGTTGCCGCGCGCGGCCGTGAGACGGCTCACACCTACCTGAACGCGGGCCTGGTCCGGCGCGAGTACATGAACTTCCGTGCCCTGGCCGGGCTGGGGCCCAAGCTGCGGCTGTTGCGCGAGGTCGCGTTCCCTCCGGCGTCGTACATGCGCGCGCGCTATGCCGGCGCGCACCCCGACTGGCTGCCGCTGCACTATCTGCGCCGCGGCGTGGGCGGCCTGGCCGGGCGGCTTTGGCACGCGGCCTGGGGCCGCGCCGGGCGGGAGCCGGGGCAAAGATGAGCGGAATCGCGGCGCTCATTCGCTTCGACGGCGAACCGGTCGAGCCCGGTCTGATCGAGGCGATGGCGCGCTCCATGGCGCATCGCGGCCCGGACGGTGTGCATTGGCGCACGCTCGGCTCCGTCGCGCTGGCGCACTGCATGCTGCGCACCACGCCTCAGGCGCTCGACGAGACGCAGCCGCTGGCCAACGAGGACGGCACCGTCGTCCTCGCCATGGACGGAAGGCTCGACAACTGGGAGGAGCTGCGCGCCGACCTCGCCGCCCGCGGCGCGCGCCTGCGCGACCGCACGGACGCCGAGCTGGTGCTGCGCAGCTACGAGCACTGGGGCCGCGACTGTACGGATCACCTCGACGGCGACTTCGCCCTGATCGTGTGGGACGCGCGCCGTGCCGAGGCATTCTGCGCGCGCGACCGCATGGGGCACAGACCCTTCCAGTACCACTGGGACGGCAGCAGGCTCGCCGTCGCCTCCGAGCTGCACGCCATCCTGGCGCTGCCGTGGGTGAGCGAGGAGCTCAACGAGGGGCTGATCGCGGAGCGGCTGGCAGACGATTTCTGCTCGCTGGACGAGACGCTGTGGAAAGGCATCCTGCGCCTGCCCGCCGCGCATCGGATGACCGTCGATG
>NZ_JBZSYN010000114.1:0-15857 GCF_058622915.1 Thermohalobaculum sp.
AAGGGGGAGGAGATGCGGGCATTCGTCTTTCCGGGCCAGGGAGCCCAGACCGTGGGCATGGGGCGCGACCTGGCCCAGGCCTATCCGGCGGCCGCTGCGGTGTTCGAGGAGGTCGACGCGGCGCTGGGCGAGCGCCTGAGCCGCCTGATCTGGGACGGGCCCGAGGAGATGCTGCTGCTGACCGCCAATGCCCAGCCGGCGCTGATGGCCACCTCGCTGGCCGCGATGCGCGCGCTCGCGTCCGAGGGCGTCGAGGTGGAGGCGGCGCGCTTCGTCGCCGGGCACTCGCTGGGCGAGTACTCGGCGCTGTGCGCGGCGGGGGCGCTGAGCCTGGCCGACACGGCGCGGCTGCTCAGGACGCGCGGGCAGGCGATGCAGAAGGCGGTGCCGGTGGGCCTGGGCGCCATGGCGGCGATCCTGGGCCTGGACCTGGCGGCGGCGCGCGAGGTGGCCGACGAGGCCGCCAAAGGCGGCGACGGCGGCGAGGTGTGCCAGGCGGCGAACGACAACGACCCGGGGCAGGTGGTGATCTCGGGGCACAAGGGGGCGGTCGAGCGGGCGGTGGAGATCGCCCGGGCGCGCGGCGCCAAGCGGGCGATCCTGCTGCCCGTCTCCGCGCCCTTCCATTGCGCGCTGATGCAGCCCGCCGCCGAGGTGATGGCCGAGGCGCTGGGCCGGGTGGAGATCAGCCCGCCCCGGGTGCCGGTGGTCTCGAACGTGCGCGCCGAGGGGGTGACTGAGCCCGACGAGATCCGCGCGCTCTTGGTCGAGCAGGTCACCGGCGCCGTGCGCTGGCGCGAATCCGTGCAGTGGATGGCGGCGCAGGGGGTGCGCGAGTTCGTCGAGATCGGCGCCGGCAAGGCGCTGAGCGGCATGGTGCGAAGGATCGACCGCGAGCTGGCGGCGCGCGCGGTGAACACCGCGGCCGAGCTGCGCGAGCTGGCCGCGGCGCTGAACGGATGAGGGAGGGGACGATGTTCGACCTGACAGGCAAGTGCGCGCTGGTCACCGGCGCCAGCGGCGGCATCGGCGGGGCGATCGCCCGGGCGCTGTATGCGCAGGGGGCCACCGTGGCGTTGTCGGGCACGCGGGCCGGGCCGCTCGACGCGCTCAGGGGCGAGCTGGGCGAGCGGGCGCATGTGACGCCGTGCGACCTGTCAGACGCGACCGCGGTCGAGGCACTGCCCAGGCAGGCGGCCGAGGCGATGGGCGCGGTCGACATCCTGGTCAACAATGCCGGGGTAACGCGCGACAACCTGTTCATGCGCATGTCCGACGCCGAATGGGACGAGGTGCTGCGCGTCAACCTCACGGCGGCCTTCCGGCTGAGCCGCGGCGTGCTGCGCGGCATGATGAAAAAGCGCTGGGGCCGGATCATCGGC
This sequence comes from Thermohalobaculum sp., assembly GCF_058622915.1. Lineage (NCBI taxonomy): Bacteria > Pseudomonadati > Pseudomonadota > Alphaproteobacteria > Rhodobacterales > Paracoccaceae > Thermohalobaculum > Thermohalobaculum sp. The sequence goes on from NZ_JBZSYN010000114.1 coordinate 1,383, forward strand.
ATCACCTCGATCGTCGGCGTCACCGGCAACCCGGGGCAGGGCAACTACGCCGCGGCCAAGGCCGGCATGATCGGCATGTCCAAGTCGCTGGCCGCCGAGGTGGCCTCGCGCAACATCACGGTGAACTGCGTCGCGCCGGGCTTCATCGCCACGGCGATGACCGACAAGCTGGGCGAGGAGCAGAAGGCGAAGCTGATGGGTGCCATCCCGGCGGGCCGCGTGGGCAGCGCCGACGAGGTGGCCGCGGCGGCGCTGTTCCTGGCCTCCGACGAGGCGGCCTATGTGACCGGCCAGACCGTCCACGTGAACGGCGGCATGGCGATGATCTGAGCGCCGGATTGGAATTTGCGTGGCGGCGCAGTTATGCTAAGGAACCCCCGGAACACCCGTCGGGGCGCCGCTGGGAGGCGATGGCACCGCCATCGGAGAAAAAGGCCAACCACATGGCCCTTAGGGCCTGAATAACAGGAGCGGACATGAGCGATATTGAGGATCGCGTCAGGAAGATCGTGGTCGAGCATCTGGGCGTCGAGGAGGACAAGGTCGTGGCAGGCGCGAGCTTCATCGACGACCTGGGCGCAGACAGCCTGGACACCGTTGAGCTGGTCATGGCGTTCGAGGAGGAGTTCGGAATCGAGATCCCCGATGACGCCGCGGAAAGCATCCAGACCTTCGGTGACGCGGTGAAGTTCATTTCGGAAAAGGCGGCATAGCTGTCCGCTCTGGCCTTTGAGACGCGGCGCTCGGGCTGGACCGGGGGCCGCGTTTTCAATTGTAAGGGAGTGGCAGGGTTGGGTATGACTCGCCCCGAACCGGTCAGGCCAGGCGCGGCTGGCGCCCGCCCGGCATAACGGACGAGGAGCCACAGATGCGCCGAGTTGTCGTCACCGGCCTTGGAATGCTGACGCCGCTGGCCTGCGGCGTCGAGGAGACCTGGAGTCGCATCGTCGCCGGGCGCTCCGGGGCCGGCAGGATCAGCCATTTCGACGCCTCGCACCTGCCCTGCCAGATCGCCTGCGAGATCCCCATGGGCGACGGCAGCGACGGCACCTTCAACCCCGACGACTGGGTCGAGCCGAAGGAGCAGCGCAAGGTCGACCGCTTCATCACCTACGCGCTGACCGCCGCCGAGCAGGCGGTGCGCGATTCCGGCTGGCGGCCCGAGGACGAGCGCGAGCGCGAGCGCACCGGCGTCCTGATCGGCTCAGGCATCGGCGGGCTCGAGACCATCGCCGACACGGCGGTGGTGCTCAAGGAGAAGGGGCCGCGGCGCATCTCGCCCTTCTTCATCCCCGGCTCGCTGATCAACCTGTGCTCGGGGCAGGTTTCGATCCGCTACGGCTTCAAGGGGCCGAATCACGCCGTGGTCACGGCCTGCTCGACCGGCGCCCACGCCATTGGCGACGCGGCGCGGCTGATCGGGCTGGGCGATGCCGACGTGATGCTGGCGGGCGGCGCCGAGAACCCGATCTGCGAGCTGGGCGTGGCCGGCTTTTGCGCCTGCAAGGCGCTGTCGACGCATTACAACGACACGCCCGAGCGCGCCTCGCGGCCCTATGACAGGGGGCGCGACGGCTTCGTCATGGGCGAGGGCGCGGGCATCGTGGTGCTGGAGGAGTACGAGCACGCGGTCAAGCGCGGCGCGCGCATCTATGCCGAGGTGCTGGGCTATGGCCTGTCGGGCGACGCCTATCACATCACTGCGCCGGCGCCCGACGGCAGCGGCGGCTACCGCTCGATGTCGGCGGCGCTGAGGAGCGCGGGGCTGGAGGCCGGGGCGGTCGACTATGTCAACGCGCACGGCACCTCGACGCCAATGGGTGACGAGCTGGAGCTGATGGCGGTCACCCGGCTGATGGGCAACCATGTGGGCGACGTGACCATGAGCTCGACCAAGAGCGCCACCGGCCACCTGCTGGGCGCCGCCGGCGCGGTCGAGGCGATCTTCAGCGTGCTGGCGATCCGCGACCAGGTGGCGCCGCCGACGCTGAACCTCGAGGACCCCTCGGTAGAGACCGAGATGGACCTGGCGCCGCTGAAGGCGCGCGAGCGCGAAATCAACGTGGCGCTGTCCAACTCGTTCGGCTTCGGCGGCACCAATGCCTCGCTCATCTTCGGCAGGGTGAGCTGACGCCGGCATGAGCCGCATGCGCAACGTCGCGGCGAACGCCATCTCGGTCCTGATCGTCCTCGGCATCCTGGTCGTGGCGGCGATCGGCCTTGCCAGGCGCGAGTTCTCCGCGCCGGGACCGCTGACCGCGCCGGCGGTGGTGGTGCTGCCGAAGGGGGCGAACCTGTCCGACACGGCGAGGCTTCTGAAGCAGAAGGGGGCGATCGACAGCGCGTTCCTGTTCCGGATCGGCGCGCGCTATCGCGGCGAGGCGCGGGCGATCCGCTATGGCGAGTACCGCATCCCGGCCAGCGCCTCGATGTCGGATATCCTGGCCATGATGGTGCGCGGCGACACGCTCAAGCACAACGTCACCGTGGCCGAGGGGCTGACCAGCTTTGAGGTGGTTGAGCAGCTGCGCGGCAACGATGTGCTGAGCGGCAGCATCGACGCGGTGCCGCCCGAGGGCAGCCTGGCGCCGCAGACGTACCAGGTGGAGCGCGGCGACAGCCGCGCGGGGCTGTTGCAGCGGATGCAGGCGACGCAGAAGCGCATCCTGGCCGAGGCCTGGGCCGGGCGGGCGCCGAACCTGCCGCTGACCAGCCCCGAGCAGGCGCTGATCCTGGCCTCGATCGTGGAGAAGGAGACCGGTCTGCCCGGCGAGCGGGCGCAGGTGGCCTCGGTGTTCCTCAACCGGCTGAAGCGGGGCATGAAGCTGCAGTCGGACCCCACCGTGGTCTATGGCATCACCAAGGGCAAGGGGCCGCTGGGGCGGGGGCTGACGCGCTCGGAGCTGGAGCGGCGGACGGCCTACAACACCTACCTGATCGACGGGCTGCCGCCGACGCCGATCGCCAACCCCGGCCGCGACGCCATCATGGCCGTGCTTCACCCCGCGGATACCAATTTCCTGTATTTCGTGGCCGACGGCAGCGGCGGGCACGTCTTCGCCCGGACGCTGGCCGCGCACAACCGCAACGTCGCGAAGTGGCGACAGATAGAGAAGAAAAGAAAGAATTAATTTAGTATTAAAGGATATTTTTAATGTATTACACGAAGAAAGTTCTTGACTTGGCGCGCGCTGCGAAGTAGTCATTCAGGCACGCTGGGAATCAACCGAACGGGGCGGCCGGGGGGCCGCCCTTTGCATTTCCGGCGCCTAGCGAAAAGGAAAGACGCCCATGGTGAGAACGACCGAGGATCTCGGTCGGCGGGGTGGCGTCTGCGCGGAGGAGCCGGCGGAGGACCCGTCGGCGCTTGATCGCGCGCGGAAGCTCTTCGCCGGCCTCTCGCGCAGCCTCGATGGCGTGATCGATCGCCTCGAGGCGGCGCTCGAGCCCGAAACCGACAAGGACCGGGTCAGGGACCTGACCGAACTGATCCGGATGAACCAGAAGGCGCTCCAGACCGTGCTGGACATGGAGGGCAAGCTGATGACCGGTGCCGGGAAGGACCGGCGCGGAGAGGGAGTGATCGATCTTGCCCAAGCGCGCGCGGAAATCGCCCGCCGCCTGGATCGCCTCGCTGGATGAGGCGGGGCGCGCGGCGTTCCTCGAGGGACTCTCGGAGAACGCGCTCGGGGCGCTGCCGTGGCTGTGGGAGGTCTGGGCCCATCCCGGGCACCAGGCCGAGCCCGAGGGCGACTGGCAGACCTGGGTGATCCTGGGCGGGCGCGGCGCGGGCAAGACCCGCGCCGGGGCCGAATGGATCCGCGGCCAGGTGGAGGGCGCGACGCCCGATGCGCCCGGACGGGCGCGCCGGATCGCGCTGGTCGGCGAGACGATCGACCAGGTCCGGGCGGTGATGGTGGAGGGCGAGTCGGGGCTGATGGCCGTGACGCCCCCCGATCGCCGCCCGGACCTCCAGGTCAGCCGCAAGCGGCTGGTCTGGCCGAACGGGGCCGAGGCGGCGATGCTGTCGGCGGCCAACCCGGAGGCCATGCGCGGGCCGCAGTTCGACGGCGCCTGGGCCGACGAGCTGGGCAAGTGGCGCAAGTGCCGCGACGCCTGGGACATGCTGCAGTTCTGCCTGCGCCTGGGCGAGCGCCCGCGCCAGGTGGTGACCACGACCCCGCGCGACAACGAGGTGCTGATCGAGCTGATGAAGGCCGCCGGCACGGTGGTGACCCATGCCCCGACCGCGGCCAACCGCGCCAACCTGGCGCCCGACTTCGTCGAGCGGCTGCGGGCCAGGCATGTCGGCACCTCGACCGAGCGCCAGGAGCTTGAGGGCGAGCTGGTGCGCGAGCGCGCCGGCGCCCTGTGGACGCCGCTGATGATCGACGCGGCAAGGGTGGACGAGGTGCCCGATCTCGACCGCATCGTGGTCGCCGTGGACCCGCCGGCGAGCGCCGGCCCGCGCGCCGACGAATGCGGCATCGTGGTGGCGGGCATAGACCTGAAAGGAGATGAAAGTGGCTGGAAAGTTTATGTCCTGGCTGACGAGTCGTGTGCGCATGCTGGTCCTACAGCTTGGGCGCGACGCGCTGCTGAAGCTTATCGACATCATCAGGCAGACCGCCTTGTCGCGGAAGTGAACCAGGGCGGCGACATGGTCCGCAGCGTGCTCTACCACGCGGCCCCCGATGTCAGCGTCCGCACCGTCACCGCCACCACCGGCAAGCGCCTGCGCGCCGAGCCGGTGGCGGCGCTCTACGAGCAGGGCCGGGCGCACCACGCCGGCAGCTTCCCAAGGCTCGAGCGGCAGATGTGCCGCTTCGTCCCCGGCGAGCAGACCGGGATCAAGAGCCCCGACCGGCTGGACGCGCTCGTCTGGGCGGTGACCGACCTGATGCAAGAGGCCGAGCGGCGCCTGGCGCCGCGGGCGCGCACGGTCTGATGGCGCAAGACGGAGATCATCGCGACATGGCATTTCGACTGTTCCGCAGGGCCGAGGCGCCCGGCGAGGAGAAGGCGTCCGCCGTCGGCCCGCTGATGGCGTTGCACGGCACCGGGCGCGCGGTCTGGAGCCCCAGGGACTATCAGTCTCTGACGCGGCAGGGCTATGAGCAGAACGTCATCGGCTTCCGCTCCGTGCGCATGGTGGCCGAGGCGGCCGCGGCGATCCCGCTGCTGCTGGCCGAGGACGGGGCGCGCATGAGCACGCACCCGGTGCTGGGGCTGCTGGCGCGGCCCAACCCGGGGCAGGGCGGGCGCAGCTTCCTCGAGATCGTCTACGGCCACCTGCAGCTGAGCGGCAACGCCTATATCGAGGGCGCGGCGCACGGCCCGAACGGCCTGCCGCGCGAGCTGCACTGCCTGCGCCCCGACCGCATGAGCGTGGTGCCGGGGCCGGACGGCTGGCCGATGGCCTATGAATATACCGTGGGCCGGCAGAAGCACCGTTTCGACATGACCGGCGACAGCGACCCGATCCTGCACCTCAAGAGCTTCCACCCGCTGAACGACCATTACGGGCTGAGCCCGCTGGAGGCGGCGGCGGCCTCGATCGACGTGCACAACGCGGCGGCGCGGTGGTCCAAGGCGCTTCTGGACAACGCGGCGCGGCCATCGGGCGCCATCGTGTTCGGCGGCACCGAGGGCGGCGGGCAGCTGAGCGAGGAGCAGTACCAGCGGCTGACGCGCGAGATCGAGGAGAACCACCAGGGCGCGCGCAATGCCGGGCGGCCCCTGCTGCTGGAGGGCGGGCTGGACTGGAAGCCCATGGGCTACTCGCCCCAGGAGATGGACTTCCTCGAGACCAAGCACGCGGCGGCGCGCGAGATCGCGCTGGCCTTCGGCGTGCCGCCGATGCTTCTGGGCCTGCCCGGCGACAACACCTATTCCAATTACCAGGAGGCGAACCGGGCGTTCTATCGCCAGACGGTGCTGCCCCTGGTGCGCAAGACCGCGGGCGCCATGGCCATGTGGCTGGGCGCGGGCGCGGCGCTGAGCCTCGAGCCCGACCAGGACGCGATCCCGGCGCTGGCCGCCGAGCGCGAGGCGCTGTGGCGGCGGGTGGCGGGGGCCTCGTTCCTCGACGACGACGAGAAGCGGGCGCTCTTGGGGCTGGGCCCCAGAGAGGGCTGAGGCCGCGCGCGCAGCCGCACCGGCTGGGCAGCCGCCACACACGCACAGGCGGGGGACTGCCGACACCCCCGGAAGATCCCCGCCCGGGGCGGGGAGGACGCGGACTTCGGCGCGGGCCGGGCAGCGCGCTGCCCGCGATCGGCGCCGCCGGGCGCCGTTAGGAAGGATCAAGCGACATGCACACAGAGACACAAACGGCCCGTGCGCCGCACGGGCTGGAGGTGAAGTTCACGGCTTTCGAGGGCGCCACGCAAGCGGGCGCGACCGGCCGCATCGAGGGCTATGCCTCGTATTTCGGCGAGCCCGACCAGAGCGGCGACGTGGTCGCGCCGGGCGCCTTCCGCGCCTCGCTCGAGCGGCTCAAGGCCGCCGGGCGCAAGGTCAAGTTCCTGTGGCAGCACGACCCGGCGCGGCCGATCGGCGTGTGGCACGACGTGCGCGAGGACGCGCGCGGCCTGCGCGTCAACGGCACCATCCTGACCGACGTCCACCAGGGCGCCGAGGCCATGGCGCTGATGCGCGCCGGGGCGATCGACGGGCTGTCGATCGGCTACCGCGTGGTCAGGGCCGAGAAGAACGCCGCCACCGGTGGGCGGCGGCTGATCGAGATCGACCTTTGGGAGGTGTCGCTGGTGACCTTCCCGATGCTTCCCACCGCCCGGGCCATGCTGGCGAGCGCGAGCGCCGCCGAGATCATGGAACTGGCGCTGGCCGAGGCCCTCGGCGAGGGCGCCGGCCAACTCCGCTGAGCTTTGCCCAGCGACACTCCGCCCAACCGCGAAGAAGGAAAGACCAAGCATGACCGAGACTGATCAGAAGGCCGCGGCGGTCGCCGAGGCAAAGTCGGCCGCGGCCGAGTTCCTGAAGGGGTTCCACGGCTTCAAGGAGGATATGAGCAAGCGCATGACGGACATGACCACCCGGATCGAGGCGCTCGACCGCAAGAGCGCCGCGCGCCGCCCGGCGCTGGAGGCCCGCGCCAGCGAGGCGCTGCCGCACGCCAAGGCCTTCGCCGCCTATGTGCGGCGCGGCCAGGAGGACGAGCTCAAGGGGCTCGACATCGAGTCCAAGGGGCTGAACACGGCGGTCGCCGCCGAGGGCGGCTACCTGGTCGACCCGCGCACGGCCGAGCAGATCGAGACCGTGCTGCGCTCGGGCGCCTCGATCCGGGCGCTGTCGCGCGTGGTGCAGGTCGAGGCCGGCTCCTACGACGTGCTGGTCGACCACGAGGAGATCGGCGCCGGCTGGCTGGACGAGACCAGCACGGTCAGCGAGACCGCGGCGCCGGTGATCGACCGCATCGCCATCCAGCTGAACGAGCTGTCGGCCAGCCCGAAGGCCTCGCAGCGGCTCCTGGACGACACCGCCTTCGACGTCGAGGCCTGGCTGGCCGAGCGCATCGCGGATCGCTTCCTGCGCGCCGAGAGCGCGGCCTTCATCTCCGGCGACGGGGTGAACAAGCCCACCGGCTTCCTGACCAAGCCGATGGTGGACGACGCCTCGTGGTCGTGGGGCAACATCGGCTATACCGCGACCGGCACCTCGGGCGCCTTCGACGCCAACGAGCCGGCCGACACGGTGGTCGAGCTGATCTATTCGCTGGGCGCCCAGTACCGGGCCAACGCGGCCTTCGTGATGAACTCGAAGACCGCCGGCGAGATCCGCAAGATCAAGGACGGGCAGGGCCGCTTCGTGTGGACCGAGGGCATGTCGGCGCGCCAGCCGGCGCTTTTGATGGGCTATCCGGTGGCGATCGTCGAGGAGATGCCGGACATCGGGGCGGACAGCCTCTCGGTGGCCTTCGGCGATTTCGGCCATGGCTACACGGTGGCCGAGCGGCCCGACATCCGCATCCTGCGCGACCCCTATTCGGCCAAGCCGCACGTGATGTTCTACGCCACCAAGCGCGTGGGCGGGGACGTCACCGACTTCGCTGCGATCAAGGTGCTCAAGTTCGGCGTCAGTTAAGCGTGGCGTCGCCGGCCGCCGGCGGAGAGGTACCCGCCGGCGCCCGGCCCCGGGCCGCGCATCAGCGGACGCACGGATTGCAACTCGGGCGGAGACGAGAGCCGCGATGGCGAAGTCGATGAGCCACAGGGCGCTGGATGCGGCGTTTGCCTACATCGCCGAGCACGCGGACACGCTGGCGCTGTGCGCCGGGGCGCCCGCGAGCGTGGCGGAGGCGCTGAGCCCCGCCTGCGAGGGCGGGCGCATGCTGGGCCTCGCGGAGCTGTTGCCCGGGCTGGGCAATGGCGACTTTCAGATTCTGCCCGGCGTGAGGTCGGGGCGGCGCCTGGCGGTGCGCGCGCGCGAGGGCGTGGCAGTGCTAGCCTCGGGCTGCGCCGATCACCTGGCGGTGGTGGGGCGGGGCTCGGGCGAGCTGCTGATCGTCACCGCGCTGGCCGAGCCCTGCGAGGTGGTCGAAGACGGCACGGTCACGCTCGAGGGCTTTTCCGACGAGATCGCCGACCCGGTCTGAGCCGGGGCAACTCAGGGGGCGAAGCGCATGATTTTAACACAGAGCGCGCCGGCGGCAACGACGCCGGTGTCGTTGAGCGAGTTCTCGGCGCATCTGCGGCTGGCGAACGGCTTTCCGGACGACGGGGCCGAGGATGCGCTGCTGCAGCTTTACCTGGACAACGCGGTGGCGGCCGTCGAGGCGCGCACCGGGCTGGCGCTGATCCGGCGCGGCTTCGTGCTGCGCATGGCCGGCTGGGACCGGGCGGGGCACGCCGTGCTGCCGGTCGGGCCGGTCGCGGCGATCGGCACCCTGCGCTTCGTCCAGGGCACGGCGGCGATCGATGTCGACCCGGCGTCCTGGGCCTTGGAGCCGGGCACGGCCCGGCAGCGGGTCACGGGATCAAACGGCGAGTATTTACCATCTATTCCAGATGGCTATGTGGCAGAGTTCACGTTCGATGCCGGCTTCGGTTCGGCCGCGACCGACGTGCCGGGAGACCTGCGCCAGGCGGTGACGCTGCTGGCCGCGGACTTCTATGAGCGGCGCTTCGACGATGCGGGGCCGGGGATCCCGATGGCGGTGCGCGGGCTGCTGGTTCCGTGGCTTCCGGTCCGAATCTGAGCGAGGGCGCGATGTCGCAACACAGACCGAAGCTGAGCCAGCGCCTGGTTCTGGAGGCGCCCGCGCGGGTCGCCGACGGCGGCGGCGGCTGGCAGGTGACATGGACGGCGCTGGGCACGCACTGGGCCGATGTCCGGACCTCGAGCGCGCGCGAGCGGGTCAGCGGGGAACGCGAGATCTCGCGGGTGACGCACCGGGTGACGATCCGCTCGGCGCCCGTGGGCGCGGCCCGGCGGCCGCAGCCCGAGCAGCGCTTCCGCCAGGGCGCGCGCGTCTTCGCCATCCGGGGCGTCGCCGAAGCCGACCACCGCGGCGCCTACCTGACCTGCTGGGTCGAGGAGGTGCCCTTCGCATGACCTATGCCCTGTCATGGCCGCTGCAACAGGCGGTCTATCAGCTGCTGAGCGCCGACGCGGGGCTCGCCGCCCTGGTCGGCACCCGCATCTACGACGCGCCGCTGCCGCCAAGCGAGGAGGCCGAGCCCGACGGGCTCTACGTCACCCTCGGCGACGAGCGGGTGGACGACTGGAGCACCGCGAGCGACCGGGGCGCGACGCATCTGCTGACCATCGCGGTGAACGCGCCCAGACGCGGCTTTGCCGAAGCGAAGCAGGCGGCCGGGGCGATCTCGGACGCGATGCTGGGAGGCGCGCTGGCGCTGAGCCGCGGGCACGCGGTGCTGGTCCACTTCGCCGGCGCGCGCACGCGCCGCGCCGAGGGTGACGCGCTGCGCAGGATCGAGATGCGGTTCCGCGTGACCGTCGAGGACACGCTTTAGGAACTTTGCATAACCCACGGAAAACCATGAATTATGGAGATCGCGCATGACGGCGCAGAAGGGCAGGGACTTGCTGCTGAAGCTGGACGAGACCGGCAGCGGCAGCTTCGAGACGGTGGCGGGGCTCCGCGCGACGCGGATCACCTTCAACGCCGACACGGTGGACGTGACGACGGCCGAGTCGGCCGGCCAGTGGCGCGAGTTGCTCGCCGGCGCGGGCGTGCGCACGGCGGCGGTCTCGGGCTCGGGCATCTTCAAGGATGCGGCCTCGGACGCGGCGCTGAGGCGCGTGTTCTTCGACGGCACGATCCCGGCCTTCGAGATCGTGATCCCGGACTTCGGCGTGGTCGCCGGACCGTTCCAGCTGACCAGCCTGGAGTATTCCGGCCAGCACGACGGCGAGGCGGTGTTCGACGTGGCGCTGGTCTCGGCCGGCGCGCTGAGCTTCACGGCGGTCTGAGCATGGCCAATGCGCAGCGCGGCGAGGTGGCGCTCCGCGTCGACGGCGAGGAGCGCACGATGCGGCTGACGCTGGGCGCCCTGGCCGAGTTGGAGGCGCGGCTGGGGGCGACGAGCCTGCTGGAGCTGGCGGAGAAGTTCGAGACCGGCGGCGTCTCGGCGGCGGAGCTGATCGCGCTGCTGGCCGCGGGGATCCGCGGCGCGGGCGGCACGGCCACGGAAGAGGAGCTGGCCACCGCCGAGATCGAGGGCGGCGCGGTCGGCGCCATGCGCGCCGGGCTGACGCTGCTGTCACGCACCTTCAGGCCGGAGGCCGGGGGCCAGGGATGACGGCGCGGCCGCGCGGGTCCCTGGCCTGGGACGAGCTGATGCGGCTCGGCCTCGGCACGCTGGGGCTGGCGCCCGACGTCTTCTGGGCGATGACGCCGGTCGAGCTGCAACGGGCGCTGGAAGGCGCGGGCATTCTGGTGCCGGGCGGTGGCGCAAGCTGGATGGAGCGCGCCGCGCTGGACGCGCTGATGGCGCGGTTTCCCGACAAGGAGAGCAAGGCATGACGGGCGGAAACGGAGCAGGCGCGAGCGGCGGCGCGGCCGACGGGCTGGCGGTGGCGCTGAGCGACCTGCAGGGGCTGGCCGGCGGGTTCGCCGGCGAGATGACCGATGCGGCGCGCGCCATGAAGGAGATGGACGCCGAGTCGCGGCGGCTGTCGCGCTCGCTGGGCTCGAGCCTGCGCACGGCGTTCGACCGGGCGGTGTTCGGCGGCGCCAAGCTGGGCGACGTGATGCGCGGGCTGGCGAGCGACATCGCCGGGCGCACGCTGAACGCGGCGCTGAAGCCGGTGCAGAACTCGCTTGGGGCGGGGCTGAACGGGCTGGTCGGCTCGCTGGTCGGCGCCTTCGGCTTTGCCCAGGGCGGGGCGTTCTCGGCCGGCCGGGTGCGCGCCTTCGCGCGCGGCGGCGTCGTCGACGGGCCGGCGCTGTTTCCCATGCGCGGCGGCACTGGGCTGATGGGCGAGGCCGGGCCCGAGGCGATCATGCCGCTGACGCGGGGCCCCGACGGACGTCTGGGCGTGCGCGCCCAGGGGCAGGGCGGCGCGCCGGTGGTCACCGTCAACATCTCCACCCCCGACGTCGAGGGGTTTCGCCGCTCGCGCGGGCAGGTCGCGGCGGAGCTGGCCCGCGCGGTGGCGCGCGGCAATCGCAGGCTGTGAGGAGCGGGCATGAGTTTTCACGAGATTCGGTTTCCGGGCGCGATCTCGTTCGGCTCGACCGGCGGGGTCGCGCGGCGCACCGAGGTGGTGGCGCTGGTCAACGGGTTCGAGCACCGCAACACGCCCTGGGAGCAGTCGCGCCGGCGCTATGACGCGGGGCTGGGGGTCAAGTCGCTGGACGACCTGGCCGAGGTGCTGGCCTTCTTCGAGGCGCGGCGCGGCATGCTGCACGGCTTTCGCTGGAAGGACTGGATGGACCACCGCTCCGGGCTGCCCTCGGCGGCGCCGGGCGCGCTCGACCAGGCGATCGGTGCGGGCGACGGCACGACCACGCAGTTCCAGCTGGTCAAGGTCTACGCCCCGGGCGCGAACGAGTTCCGCCGCCCCATCACCAAGCCGGTGAGCGGCACGGTGCAGGTGGCCGTGGACGGCGCCGCCCTGGCGGAGGGCACAGACTTCTCGGTCGACACGACCACGGGGATCGTGACGCTGACGGCGGCGCCGGCGGCGGGCTCGGGCGTGACCGCGGGGTTCGAGTTCGACGTGCCGGTGCGCTTCGACACCGAGGAGATTTCCGTCAACGTCGCCGCCTTCGAGGCCGGCGAGATCCCTTCCATCCCTGTGATCGAGGTGCGGATCTGATGCGCACGCTGCCGCAAACGATGCGGGCCGCGCTGGCAAGCGGTGCGACCACGCACTGCCGCTGCTGGACGGTGACGCGCACCGATGGCGTGGTGCTGGGCTTCACCGACCATGACCGGCCGCTGAGCTTCGACGGCATCACCTTCGAGGCGAGCACCGGCCTGAACGCCGAGGCGGTGGAAAGCTCCACGGGCCTGAGCGTCGACAGCCATTCGGTGAGCGGCGCGCTGAGCTCGGACGCCATCACCGACGAGGACATCGAGCGCGGCCTCTACGACGGCGCCGAGGTGACGCTGTGGCTGGTGGACTGGACCGACCCGGCCAGCCGGCTGTTGCTCACGCGCGGGCACATCGGCGAGATCCGGCGCGGCCGCGCGGCCTTCGAGGCCGAGGTGGTCGGCCTCGCCGAGCGGCTGAACCAGCCCTATGGCCGGGCCTATCTGCACGGCTGCGACCGACGGCTGGGCGACGGCAAATGCGGCGTCGACCTGACGCAGCCCGCCTTCCGCGGCGCCGGCGTAATCGAAGCGGTGATCGATCCGCAGCGCTTCGTGGTCTCGGGGCTCGAGGGCTTTGCTCGCGGCTGGTTCGACGGCGGCCACTTCGCGTGGACCGCGGGCGGCAATGCCGGCGTCGAGGGGCACGTCAAGACGCAGCTCGACCCCGCCGCCGGAGCGACGCTGGAGCTGTGGCTGACCCCGCCGCTGCCGGTGAGCGCGGGCGACGGGTTCACGGTCACGGCGGGCTGCGACAAGCGCATCGAGACCTGCAAGGCCAAATTCGACAACCTCATAAGCTTCCGGGGCTTCCCGCACATGCCCGGCGACGACTGGGCGGCGGGCTATGTGCAGCAGGAGGGCGAGTACGATGGCGGCTCCCTGTTCCGCCGCTGACCGCGGGCTCAGGCTGGCGGCGGCCGCGGAGGCGCGGCGCTGGCTGGGCACGCCCTATTGCCACCAGGCGAGCGTGCGCGGCGGCGGGGCCGATTGCCTTGGCCTGTTGCGCGGCGTCTGGCGGGCGACGCTGGGCGCCGAGCCCGAGGCGCCGCCGCCCTATAGCTCGGACTGGTCGGAGGCGAGCGGCGAGGAGCGCCTGATGGCCGCCGCCATGCGCCACCTGGTGGCGATCGAGCGCGAGGCGGCGGGGCTGGGCGACGTGCTGCTGTTTCGCATGCGGCCCTCGGCGCCGGCCAAGCATCTGGGCCTGCTGGCGACGGAATCGCTCGAGCCGGGGCGGATGATCCACGCCTATTCGGGGCACGGGGTCTCGGAGACCCATCTCACGGCGGCCTGGCTGGGCAAGCTGGCCGCGGTCTTTCGCTTTCCCGTACGGGGGTATTGATGGCGACGGTTCTGTTATCGGCGGCGGGCTCGGCGGTCGGCGGCGCGATCGGGGGCACCGTGCTGGGGATGAGCGCGGCGACGCTGGGGCAGGCGGCGGGCGCGATTGCCGGCGGCCTGATCGACCAGACGATCCTTGGCTCGGGCAGCCGGGCGGTCGAGGTCGGCCGCGCCCGCTCGCTGCACCTGCAGACTTCGACCGAGGGCACGCCGGTGCCACAGGTGTTCGGGCGCATGCGCCTGGCCGGCCAGGTCATCTGGTCGACGCGTTTCAAGGAGCACGTGCGCACCAAGTCGCAGGGCGGCAAGGCGACCGGCGGGCAGAAGGTCAAGGAATACTCCTACACGATCAGCTTTGCGGTCGGCTTGTGCGAGGGGCCGATCGAGCGGGTCGGGCGGATCTGGGCCGACGGCAAGCTCATGGAGACCGAGGACCTGGAGATCCGCGTCTACAAGGGCGACGAGAGCCAGCTGCCCGACCCCAAGATCGAGGCCGTGGAGGGCACGGGCAACGTGCCGCCCTATCGCGGCCTGGCCTATGTGGTGTTCGAGGACCTGCCGCTGGGCGCGTTCGGCAACCGCATCCCGCAGCTCAACTTCGAGGCGTTCCGCAGCGCCGAGAGCCTGTCGGATCCGAACGCACCCGAGGCGGGCCGCCCGCTCAAGGAGCTGGTCCGCGGCGTGGCGCTGTCGCCCGGCAGCGGCGAGTTCGCGCTCGACCCCGAGCCGGTGCAGTATGCGTATGCGGGCGGCGGCGGCGTCTATGCCAACATCAACAATGCCGGCGGGCGGCCCGATTTTCTCGAGGCGATGGACCAGCTCGACG
>NZ_JBZSYN010000115.1:0-7968 GCF_058622915.1 Thermohalobaculum sp.
CCGACACGCCGAGCTTCCAGGGCGCCGACCACTATCTCGCCGAGGCGCGCGCCGCGTCCACGCTGCCGGTGCTGCGCAAGGACTTCCTCTACGACCCCTGGCAGGTGGCCGAGGCGCGGGCGCTGGGCGCCGACTGCGTGCTTGTCATTATGGCCAGCGTCTCCGACGCCCAGGCCGCCGAGCTGGAGGCCGCGGCGCAGTCGTGGGGCATGGACGCGCTGATCGAGGTGCACGATGCTGCCGAGCTCGACCGGGCGCTGAGGCTGAAGTCGCGCCTTCTCGGCATCAACAACCGCGACCTGAGGACCTTCGAGACCCGGCTCGAGACCACCGAGGCGCTGATGCCGCGGGTGCCCGAGGACTGGCTGGTGATCGCCGAAAGCGGCCTGTTCGCGCCCGCCGACCTGGCGCGTCTGGCGCGGGCCGGCGCGCGCAGCTTCCTGGTGGGCGAGAGCCTGATGCGCCAGAAGGATGTCGCCGCGGCGACCCGCGCGCTGCTGGCCCGGCCCCTGCCCCTGGACGCCGCATGAGCGACTTGACCCATTTCGACGAGGAGGGCCGCGCCCGCATGGTGGATGTGGGCGCAAAGTCGGCGACCGAGCGCACCGCCACCGCCAGGGGCGCCGTGGTTATGGCCCGCGACACGCTGACCATGATCGTCGAGCGCCGGGCGGCGAAGGGCGACGTGCTGGCCGTAGCCCGGCTGGCCGGCATCATGGCGGCCAAGCGCACGGCCGGATTGATCCCGCTGTGCCATCCGCTGATGCTCACGAACGTCACCGTGGACCTCGTGCCCGTCCTGCCCGACCGCGTGGAGATCGAGGCGACCGTGAAGATCACCGGGCCGACCGGGGTGGAGATGGAGGCGCTGACCGCCGTGTCGGTGGCCGCGCTCACGGTCTATGACATGGCGAAGGCGGTGGACCGGGGGATGCGCATCACCGACATCCGCGTGACGCACAAGGCGGGTGGGAAGTCCGGCACCTTCGAGGCCGACTGATGCTGCCCGTCGCAGATGCCCTGCAGCGCATCCTCGCCCTGGTCGCGCCGACCGGCACCGAGGAGGTGCCGCTGGTCGCGGCCGCGGGGCGGGTGCTGGCCGCCGACGCCGTGGCGGGCCACAACCAGCCGCCGTTCCCGGCTTCGGCCATGGACGGCTATGCCGTGCGGGCGGGCGATGCGCGTGAGGGCGCCAAGCTGCGAGTCACCGCCGAGGCCCAGGCCGGCGACGGCGTCCCGCGCCGGGTCGGCCCCGGCGAGGCGGTGCGCATCTTCACCGGCGCCCCGGTGCCCGAGGGCGCCGACGCTATCCTGATCCAGGAGAATGCGCGGCGGGAGGGCGAGAGCGTCGAGGTGGTGGAGGCCCCGACCGCCTGGACCTTCATCCGCCCCGCCGGCATGGACTTCGCGCAAGGCTTCCGGCTGGCCGCGCCGCGGCGCCTGAACGCACGCGAGCTGGCGCTGCTGGCAGCCATGAACGCGGCGACGCTGACGGTCGCGCGGCGCCCCAAGGTGGCGCTGATCCCGACCGGCGACGAGCTGATCCGGCCGGGCGAGACCCCCGGCCCCGGCCAGATCGTCTCGTCGAACGACGTCGGGCTTGCCGCGATGCTGGCGGCCGCGGGCGCCGAGCCCCTGCCCTGCGCCATCGCGCGGGACAGCCGCGAGAGCCTGCTGGCGGCGCTGGAGCAGGCCAAGGCGGCCGATTTCATCGTCACGCTGGGCGGCGCCTCGGTCGGCGACCACGACCTGGTGGCCAAGGTGTTCGGCAGCGCCGGGCTGGAGCTCGACTTCTACAAGATCGCCATGCGCCCGGGAAAGCCGCTGATGGCCGGGCGAATCGGCCACCGCGTCATGATCGGCCTGCCGGGCAACCCGGTCTCGAGCATGGTCTGCGGCGAGGTCTTCCTGCGCCCCGCGGTCGACGCGGCGCTGGGCCTGCCCTCGGGCCAACGCCACACGCACACTGCCTTCCTGGCCCACGACCTGCCGGCCAACGGCCAGCGCGAGCACTACATGCGCGCCGTGGTCAGCCCCGCCGCCGACGGCATCACGCGCTGCGAAGTGGCCGAGAACCAGGACTCGAGCCTGGTCGCCACGCTGGCGCGGGCCAATGCGCTGGCCGTGCGCCCGCCCGGTGCCGCGCCCGCCCGCGCCGGCAGCCCCATCGCCTATATCCCGCTCGACTGAGCCGGTGTCCCACAAGCGTTTGTGGCGCTTGACACAAAAGGCGAACTTTCATAGAACATGTGACGACATCTAGGGGGCATGTTCGCCGGGGGCATCCGCAATGCTGACCAAGAAGCAGTACGAACTCCTCATGTTCATCCACAAGCGGGTGCAGCGCGACGGCGTCTCGCCTTCCTTCGACGAGATGAAGGAGGCGCTGAACCTACGCTCCAAGTCCGGCATCCACCGGTTGATCACGGCGCTGGAGGAGCGCGGCTTTATCCGCCGCCTGCCCCACCGCGCCCGGGCCGTCGAGATCCTGCGCCTGCCCGACAACATCGAGGACACGCGGCCCAGCCGCGGCACCTTCCGCCCGGCGGTGATCGAGGGCGCGCTGTCCGAGCGGGACAGCTTCGAGGAGGCCACGGGCAAACTGGGCATGGAACCGGTCGAGCACAGGGTCGAGGCCCGCGACGTGCCGCTGGTCGGGCGCATCGCCGCCGGCGCGCCGATCGAGGCGATGGAGAACGGCCCCGCGCCCGTGGGCGTGCCCTCGATGATGCTCTCCGCCGCGGGCGAGCACTATGCGCTCGAGGTCAAGGGCGACAGCATGATCGACGCCGGCATCCACGACGGCGACATCGTTGTGGTCCGGCGGCAGGACAGCGCCGACAACGGCGACATCGTGGTGGCGCTGATCGACGAGAACGAGGCGACGCTGAAGCGCCTGCGCCGCAAGGGCGGCGCCATCGCGCTGGAGGCGGCGAACCCGGCCTACGGGACGCGGCTCTACCGCACCGACCAGGTGAAGATCCAGGGCCGCATGGTGGGGCTGATCCGCACCTATTGAGGGCCGCCGTGGCGGCCACCCTTCGCTGACGATATATGCCCGCGTCCAGGCCCTGAGCCGAAGCCTTTACGCTGCAATGGTCCGAGACCCCGGCTCGAGGCCGGGGCCGCGGCGTAGCGAGACGGCGGAGCAGCCCTACTCCTGCGGCACGATGCGGATGCTCAGCTCGCGCAGCTGCTTGGGGCTGACCTCCGAGGGCGCCTGCATCAGGAGGTCCTCGGCGCGCTGGTTCATCGGGAACATGATGACCTCGCGGATGTTGCTCACGCCCGCCAGCAGCATGACGATGCGGTCGATGCCGGGCGCGATGCCGCCGTGCGGCGGGGCGCCGAAGCGGAAGGCGTTGAGCATGCCGCCGAAGCGGCTCTCGACCACGTCGCGGCCGTAGCCGGCGATCTCGAAGGCCTTGTACATGATGTCGGGGCGGTGGTTCCGGATCGCGCCCGAGGACAGTTCCACGCCGTTGCACACGATGTCGTACTGGTAGCCCAGGATCGAGAGCGGGTGCTCGTTCTCCAGCGCCTCGAGCCCACCCTGGGGCATGGAGAAGGGGTTGTGGGAGAAGTCGATCTTCTCCTCCTCCTCGTTCCACTCGAACATCGGGAAGTCGACGACCCAGCAGAAGTCGAAGCGGTCCTTCGCCGCCAGGCCCAGTTCGTCGGCGACGACGTTGCGGGCACGGGCCGCCACGTCGACGAAGCTCTTGGGCGTGCCGGCGAGGAAGAAGGCGGCGTCGCCGGCCTTCAGGCCGAGTTCTCGGCGCAGAGATTCAGTCCGTTCCGGACCGAGGTTCTTTGCAATTGGGCCGGCTCCAACGACAACCTCCTGATCCCCAGTTAGTCCACCATCGTGGTCTAGCTGCGCGCCTTGATCATTGGCAACGCGGACTAACTCCGCCCAATCCGGCGCTTTATACTGATTGAATGCGGGAACTTCCTCGCGCCAGAAGATGTAGCCCATGCCGGGCAGTCCCTCCTTCTGCGCCCAGGAGTTCATGCGGTCGCAAAAGGCGCGGCTGCCGCCCCCCGGCGCGGGGATGGCGCGGATCTCGGTGCCCTGGCGCTCGAGGATGCGGGCGAAGACCTGGAACCCCGAGTCGCGGAAATGGGCGGAGACCTCGCGCATCTCGATGGGGTTCCTCAGATCCGGCTTGTCGGTGCCGTATTTCTCCATCGCCTCCGAATAGGGGATGCGCAGGAAGGCGTGGCGCTCGCCCTGGGGCTTCGAGACGTCGATCTCGGTGCCGCCCGAGGTGATGGCCCAGGGGGCCTCGCGGCCGAAGCCGGCGAACTCGGCGAAGGTCTCGGCCAGCACCGGCTCGATGGCGTCGAACACGTCCTCCTGCTCGACGAAGCTCATCTCCATGTCGAGCTGGTAGAACTCGCCCGGGGAGCGGTCGGCGCGCGGGTCCTCGTCGCGGAAGCACGGCGCGATCTGGAAATAGCGGTCGAAGCCCGAGACCATGATCAGCTGCTTGAACTGCTGCGGCGCCTGCGGCAGCGCGTAGAACTTGCCCGGGTGCAGCCGCGAGGGCACCAGGAAGTCGCGCGCGCCCTCCGGGCTCGAAGCGGTCAAGATCGGCGTCTGGAATTCGGCGAAGCCCTGCGCGGTCATGCGCCGGCGGATCGCCGCGATCACCTCGCTGCGCAGCATGATGCGCCGGTGCAGGCCGTCGCGGCGCAGGTCGAGGAAGCGGTAGGTAAGGCGCGTGTCCTCTGGGTAGTCGGGCTCGCCGAAGACCGGGACCGGCAGCTCGGCGGCCTGGCCGAGCACCTCGACCTCGCGGATGTAGACCTCGATCTCGCCGGTGGCGAGCCTGGGGTTTACCAGCTCGGGGGCGCGGGCGCGCACCTCGCCATCGACGCGGACCACCCACTCGGCGCGGAGGCGCTCGACATCGCCGAACACCGGACTGTCGGGATCGGCGAGCACCTGGGTGATGCCGTGGTGGTCGCGCAAGTCCACGAACAGGATGCCGCCGTGATCGCGCACACGGTGCACCCAGCCAGACAGCCGGACCGACCGGCCGACGTCGGCTTTGCTCAGATCGCCGCAGGTATGGCTGCGAAAGGCGTGCATGATCTTCCCTCGAGGCGGTCGGCTGGTCGGCTGCGGGATAGACTGGACCGGGGCGGGGATGTCAAGTGGCGCGCCCGGAGCGGACCCTCTCAAGGCACGTGGCCAACCGCCCCGTGGTAGAAGTAGACGCCCAGCCCAGCGGTGAAGATGATCTGGCCCGCGATTGCGTGCAGCAACACAGCCAGCCGGAACGAGCCCAACCACTCGTAGACGAAGCCGAAGATCAGCCCCCCGGCCAGCGTCAGCCCCATGGCAACGGCGTTCTGGTAGAACAGGTGGGCGAGGGAGAAGGCGGCGGCGTTGGCGACCAGAGCCACGGCCGGGCTGCAGAAGAGCGAGCCGTAGCGCCGAAAGAACAGGGCGCGGAAGATGATCTCCTGGGGCAGCGCCGAGAAGATCGGATAGAACACCATGATCATCAGCCACAGGCCGGGTCGGAGCCGCGGCAACTCGAGCAGACGGGCGGGATCGACCGTCTGGACCAGCATGAAGATCACGCCCACCGTGCCGGCTGCGAAGCCGATAATCAGCGGCCAGTGGGCGAGCACGGGGCCACGGGCAAGCTCGCGCCAGGAAAACCCCGGCGTGTGGGCCAGCAGGAACAGCGCCACGGTGATGATGGCA
Source organism: Thermohalobaculum sp. (assembly GCF_058622915.1). Lineage (NCBI taxonomy): Bacteria > Pseudomonadati > Pseudomonadota > Alphaproteobacteria > Rhodobacterales > Paracoccaceae > Thermohalobaculum > Thermohalobaculum sp. Next base: position 5,723 of record NZ_JBZSYN010000115.1, read on the forward strand.
GCGAAGGCGACGATCAGTGGATAGCTGCCGAGACACACCACCATCGCCACGGGGACGCCCGCGTAAAGGCCCAGAAACTCGGCCCAGAGCCGGGTGCGCGGGATAGTGGCGGGCCTGGGCGCGATGCGCTGCATAAACTGGATATGAAGCGCCCCTTGACCCGCTTCAAGCGGCACTGCCCGTGGGGAGCCCCGAATCAGGCGGGGCGCGGCGGCAGGCCGCGCCCCGGTACGCGTTTGGACAGGTCCGGACCCTAGCTCGTGGCCGGGATGATCCGGATTTCGACCCGACGGTTGGCCTGCCGGCCCTGCGGCGTGGCGTTGGTGGCGATCGGCTGGGTCTCGCCCATGCCATAGGCCGCGATACGCGCCGACTGGACGCCCTGGCTGCGCAGGTAGTTCGCCACCGACTTGGCGCGCCGCTCGGAAAGCGCCTGGTTGTACTGCGCCGTGCCGGTGTTGTCGGTGTGGCCGACCACGTCGATATAGCTCTTCGGATAGCGCCGCAGCGTCTGCGCCACCTGGTCGAGGGTCGAATAGAACTGCGGCCGGATCTGCGCCGAGTTCGTGTCAAAAGTGATGCTGGCCGGGAAATTGACCACCAGCTGGTTGCCCTGGCGGCTCACTTGCGCACCGGTGCCGGCGAGGTTGGACTGAAGCTCGCGCTGTTGTCTGTCGAGATACTGACCCACGGCCGCACCGGCGAGCAGGCCGATGCCCGCACCGATCAGCGCGTTGCGCCGGTCATTGCCGCCAAACAGCGTTCCGACCGCGGCGCCGCCGAGCGCACCGATTCCCGCCCCGGCTGCCGTACGTGGGTTTTGCTGCACGGTCTCGCAGCCGGCAAGCAGCATGCTGGCGCACATGACTGCGATTACAGGCTTTTTCCACATGAATAGTTCTCCCTCAGTCCAAAGAACGGGTCTCGCACGGGACAAACGCTGGAAAACCGAAAAGAGTTCGCACGGTAGAACGCCGATGGGTTCGCTTTCCGTCGCCGGGAAGGCTGACTCGTCGCGGGTTCTGAACAGTGCCATCGGGCTGGGCCCGCGTCCAGTCGGGATCACGGGGCGGACGCGGCAGCAGCAATTCCCCCAGCGGTTCGGCCGGGCGCCCGACAGGCTCGGGTGACCTGCCGGGTGCGGTAAAATCCGGTCCGCAGTTGTGAATTCGCTTGCATTCTCCGCCCGATCTCCGATTGAAAGCGGCGCTAGTGCGCGACAAAACCGCGACATCGTTCATTCAAGCCGCTAGATACAGGCGCCATGCAAGTCATCACAACCACAGAGGCCCTCGCCCGCACCGTGGCGGAGTATGCAGCGGCCCCCTTCGTCGCCGTCGACACCGAGTTCATGCGCGAGCGCACCTATTGGCCGCAGCTGTGCCTCGTGCAGATGGCCCGGCCGCAGGGCGGCGACGGCGAAAGCGACGACGCCGTCATCATCGATCCGCTTGCCCAGGGCATCCAGCTTGGGCCGCTGTTCGAGTTGATGTCGAACGGCGAGGTCGTGAAAGTCTTTCACGCGGCGCGTCAGGACGTGGAGATTTTCCACAATCTTGCCGGGGAGATCCCCGCCCCGCTGTTCGACACCCAGGTCGCGGCCATGGTCTGCGGCTTCGGCGAGCAGGTCTCCTATGAGACCCTGGTGCGCCGGATCGCCAAAGCCGAGCTGGACAAGAGCTCGCGCTTCACCGACTGGGCACGGCGGCCGCTCAGCGGCAAGCAGCTGGATTACGCCCTGGCCGACGTGACGCATCTGCGCGATATCTACGTCGCGCTCGAGGAGCGGTTGCGCCAGACCGGGCGGGGCCACTGGGTGGCCGAAGAGATGGCGATCCTGACCGACCCGGCGACCTATATAAACGATCCCGACGAGGCCTGGCGGCGCATCAAGGCGCGCAGTCACAACCCGAAATTCCTCGCGGTCGTGCGTGCCCTGGCCCGCTGGCGCGAGCGCGAGGCGCAGCGCCGCGACGTGCCGCGCGCGCGCGTGGTCAAGGACGATGCTCTGCTCGAGGTGGCGACCGCCAGGCCCAAGGCCGCCGCCGACCTGTCGAAGCTGCGCCTTCTGCCCCGCGACAGCCGCAAGGGCGACGCGGCCGAGGGTATCCTGGAGGCCGTGGCCGAGGGCGAGGCCTGCCCGCCGGACCGACGCCCCAGCCTGCCTCCGCCGCCCCAGCGCCGCCACGGATCGGCCGCCGTCGCCGACGTGCTGAAGGTGTTCCTCAAGGCGCGGTCCGACCAGC
>NZ_JBZSYN010000116.1:0-2634 GCF_058622915.1 Thermohalobaculum sp.
GCGATCGCCGAGGCCCGCGCCGAGGCCCGCGGCCTGAAATCGATCCGCTTCCTGACCGGGGACCTGGTGGAGGCGCCGGGCCTCGGCCCCTTCGATTACATCGACTGCTGCGGGGTGCTGCATCATCTGTCCGACCCCGATGCCGGCTTCCGCGCGCTTGCCGGGGCGCTGGCACCGGGCGGCGGTCTCGGGCTGATGGTCTACGCGCCCTACGGCCGCACCGGCGTCTACCCGATGCAGGCCGCCTTCGCGCGCCTTCTGGCCGAGGATGCGCCCGAGGAAAGGGTCCGCCTGGTACGCACGGTTCTCACAGCGCTGCCCGAGACCAACTGGTTTCGCCGCAACGATCTGGTGGGCGACCACCGCGGATCCGACGCCGGGCTCTACGACCTGCTGCTCCATGCCCGCGACCGGCCCTATACCGTGCGCGACCTGGCGGCTGCCCTCGATCAGGCCGGCCTGGTGCTGGTCTCCTTCCTCGAGCCTGACCGCTACGATCCCCGGCGTTTCCTGCCGCAATCGAGCGAGATCGCCGAGCGCGTCGCCGCACTCGCCCCGCTCGAGCGCGCAGCGCTGGCCGAGCAACTGAGCGGCAACCTGGCGAAGCACGTCTTCTATGCGGCCCGCCCCGGCGAAACGGTTCAAGCAAGGCCCACCAGCCCCGAGGATGTGCCGCACCTGCGCGGGGTGGCCGCGCCTGCGCTTTCGCGGCACGTTGCGCAGAAAGGCCCGATCCCTGTCAAGCAGGACGGGTTGACCTATGTGATCGACATGCCCCGCAGCGCCGGACCGCTGATCGGGCAGATCGATGGGGCGCGCAGCCTGGGGCAGATTGCCGCCGCCGTGCGCATGGACTGGCTCGCGTTCTCTGCCGCCTGGGCGCCGGTGCATCGCGGGCTGACCGGCTTCAACTTCCTGCATTACAGCCGGGGCGCGCGGCGCTAGTCTTTCCGGGGCACCGCACGATGCGGCATCCCCGCGTGCGAATGGAACGGGTCCCTACCCGAGTCGGGAGAGAGCTTCATGTCCGATCCGATCGTTATCGTCGGCGCCGCACGCACCCCGATGGGCGGCTTCCAGGGCGAGCTGGCCGGCGCCTCGGCCTCCGACCTGGGCGGCGTCGCCATCAAGGCGGCGCTAGACCGCGCCGGCGTTGCGCCCGATGAGGTCAGCGAGGTCCTGATGGGCAACGTGCTGATGGCCGGCCAGGGCCAGGCCCCGGCGCGGCAGGCCTCCTTCGCCGCCGGGCTGCCCAAGGATGTGCCCTGCACGACGCTGAACAAGATGTGCGGCTCGGGCATGAAGACGGCGATGGTGGCGCACGACCAGCTCATCGCCGGCAGCGGCCGCATCGTCGTCGCGGGCGGCATGGAGAGCATGACGAACGCCCCCTACCTGTTGCCCAGGATGCGCGCGGGCGCGCGGCTCGGCCACGCCGAGGCCAAGGACCACATGTTCCTCGACGGGCTCGAGGACGCCTACGACAAGGGCCGCCTCATGGGCACCTTCGCCGAGGACTGCGCCGAGCGCTACCAGTTCACCCGCGAGGCCCAGGACGCCTACGCCATCGCCTCGCTGGACGCGGCGCTCGCCGCGCAAAAGGATGGCACCTTCGACGCCGAGGTCGCCCCCGTGACGATCGAGAGCCGCAGCGGCCCGGTGACCATCGGCACCGACGAGCAGCCGAGGAAGGCGAAGCCCGAGAAGATCCCGCACCTCAAGCCCGCCTTTCGCAAGGACGGCACGGTGACGCCGGCCAACTCGTCCTCGATTTCCGACGGGGCTGCCGCCCTGGTGCTGATGCGGGAGTCCGAGGCCGAGAAGCGGGGCCTGCCGGTTCGCGCCCGCATACTCGGCCACGCCTCCCACGCGCAGGAGCCGGGCTGGTTCACCACCGCTCCGGTCCCCGCGATGCGCAGGCTGATGGAGTGCCACGGCTGGAGCGTGGACGACATCGACCTGTGGGAGGTCAACGAGGCCTTCGCTGTGGTGCCGATGGCCGCCATGGCCGAGCTCGGCATCCCGCGCGAGCGCCTCAACGTCAACGGCGGCGCCTGCGCGCTGGGCCACCCCATCGGCGCCTCGGGCGCCCGCATCATCGTGACACTGCTGCACGCCATGGAGGCGCGCGGCGCAAAGCGCGGCATCGCCAGTCTCTGCATCGGCGGCGGCGAGGGCACCGCAGTCGCTATCGAAAGGGTATGAAAATGAAACACGTCAAGGACATGGTGGCCGAGGCGAACGAGGTGGTCGAGCACATGCCCGGGGCGGAAGCTCAGGCTCTGCTCGGCCGCGACGACGTCACCTTCGTCGACCTGCGCGACCTGCGCGAGCTCGAGCGCGACGGCATGATTCCCGGCGCCTTCCACTGTCCGCGGGCCATGCTGGAGTTCTGGATCGATCCGGCGTCGCCTTCCGCAAAGCCCCAGTTCCAGTCCGGCAATCGCTTCGTGTTCTACTGCGCCTCGGGCGGGCGCTCGGCGCTGTCGGCGCGGGCAGCACACGAGATGGGGCTGGCCAACGTCAGCCACATCGAGGACGGCTTCAAGGGCTGGAAGGAGTCCGGCGGGCCGGTGGCGGAGAAGGAGTGATGCTCTCCGACGAGCAGGCGATGATCCGCGACATGGCGCGGAC
>NZ_JBZSYN010000117.1:0-10592 GCF_058622915.1 Thermohalobaculum sp.
GTGCTTCTGCACCGCCTTGCGACCCTGGTCGTGCTGGTAGCTGTAGCCGAAGTCGCCCACCGGGCCGACATAGACGAAGCCCACCTTGAGGGCGGCGGCGTGGGCCCCGGTGCCCGTGACCAGCGCGGCCAGCGCGGGCCCGGCCAGCGCGAGGGCGGTTTTGCGGATCATGGTGCGTCTCTCCCTGTTGCGAATCTGGGGGCCGCTCAGCGCTCGGCCCGGAATGGTCTGCCAATGCAGGCAGGCGCGTTGGCTTTCGTCAAGTTCACATCGCGCGAGATCAGCACCAGCGCCAGCACCGTCGCCACATAGGGCGCCATGGCGAGGAACTGCGAGGGCACGCCGATGCCCCAGTCCTGGCCGTAGAACTGCAGCTGGGTGACGGCGGCGAACAGGAAGGCGCCGACCACCAGCCGGCCCGGCTTCCAGGTGGCGAAGACCACCAGCGCCAGCGCGATCCAGCCGCGCCCGGCGGTCATGTTCTCGGCCCACATGGGCGTGTAGGCGAGCGAGAGATAGGCACCCCCCAGCCCGGCGCAGGCGCCGCCGAACATCACCGCGGCATAGCGCGTGGCGATCACGTCATAGCCCAGCGCATGCGCCGAGTCGTGGTTGTCGCCGATCGCCCTCAGCGCCAGCCCGGCGCGCGTGCGCGAGAGGAACCAGGCCACGCCCCCGGCCAGCGCGAAGGCGAGATAGACCAGCGCGTCGTAGTGGAACAGGATGCGCCCGACGGCGGTGGTGGTCGACAGCCCCGGCACCGCCAGCTGCGGCATGGGCTGGAGCGCCACGCCGACATAGCCCTGGCCGATCAGGCCCGAGACGCCGATGCCGAAGATGGTCAGCGCCAGCCCGGTCGCCGGCTGGTTGGCCATCAGGCTCAGCACCAGCACGCCGAACACCAGCGCCATGGCCATACCCGCGGCGGCGCCGCCCACGACCGCCACGAGGTCCGAGCCGGTGGCGTTGGCCAGCGCGAAGGCGACCACCGCGCCCACCAGCATCATGCCCTCGACCCCGAGGTTCAAGACGCCCGAGCGCTCGGCCACCAGCTCGCCCGTGGCGGCCAGCAGCAGCGGCGTCGCCGCCACCACCATCGAGATCAGGAAGTTCTCCATGTCCCGCCTCTCAGCCCCGCCCCTCAGGCCCGCGCCAGCCGGCCCAGCCGGATGCGGTAGAGGATCAGCGTGTCGCAGCCCAGCAGGAAGAACAGCAGCATGCCCTGGAAAGTGCCGGTCACCGCCTTGGGCAGCTTCAGCGCGATCTGCGCGTTCTCGCCGCCGATATAGCTCACGCCCAGGATCAGCGCGCCGAACAGGGCGCCCGCCGGGTTCAGCCGGCCCAGGAAGGCGACGATGATCGCGGTGAAGCCGTACTCCGCCGAGATGGTCGGCTGCAGGTGCTGCACCGTGGCCGAGACCTCGGTCGCCCCGGCCAGCCCCGCGAGCCCGCCCGAGAGCAGCAGCACGAACCAGATCATGCGGTTGCGCGAGAAGCCGGCGAAGGCGCCGGCGCGCGGCGCCGCGCCGATCACCCGCACCTCGAAGCCCTTGAGCGTGCGCCCCATCATCAGCCACAGCGCCAGTGCCGCGAGAAGCGCCAGCACCAGCCCCAGATGCAGCCGCGTGCCCGGCACCAGCACCGGCATGATGAAGCCGGCGCCGAAGTCGCGCGATTGCGGAAAGCCATAGCCCGCGGGGTCCTTGAACGGCCCGCGCACCAGCCAGTCGAGCAGCAGCGCCGCGACGTAAGTGAGCATCAGGCTGACCAGGATCTCGTTGGCGTTGAAGCGCACGCGCAAAAACGCCGGGATCGCCGCCCAGGCCATGCCCGCCAGCGTGCCGGCCAAAAGGTAGGGCACCAGCCAGATGCCGCTGGCGTCCGCCGGCGCCGCGAGCGCGACCCAGCCGCCGAAGATGGCGCCCAGCGTGTACTGCCCCGCCGCTCCGATGTTCCACACATTGGCGCGGAAGCACACCGCCAGTCCCGAGCCGATCAGCGCCAGCGGGATTGCCTTCACCACCACCTCGGACGGCGTGTAGATCCAGGCCGCCGCCTGCGCCGGCGGCGCCGTCATCCACAGCCACAGGTCGTGGAAGGGCTGGAAGAAGTAGACATAGAGCGCCTGCGCCGGCGGCCGGCCCATCGCCGCCATCAACAGCGCCGCGGCCGCCAGCGTCAGCGCCACCGCGATCACCGGCGACAGCCACATCAGCACCCGCGAGGGCTGGGCCCGGGGCTCGAGCCGGATCATCAGGCCGCCTCCACGTCGGCGATCTCGGCCGATTCGGGATGCGCCCCGCCCATCAGCAGGCCGACCTTCTCGGGCGTCATCTCGGCCGCCGGGTAGGGCCGCGACAGCCGCCCGTGGTGGATCACCGCGATGCGGTCGCAGATCGAGAAGATCTCCTCCAGGTCCTGGCTGATCACCAGCACCGCCGCGCCCTTGGCCGCCAGCTCGATCAGCGCCCGGCGGATCAGCGCGGCGGCGCCCGCATCCACGCCCCAGGTCGGCTGGTTCACCACCAGCACGCCCGGGTCGCGCAGGATCTCGCGCCCGACCACGAACTTCTGCAGGTTGCCGCCCGAGAGCGAGCCGGCGATCGGGTCCCGCGCGCCCGCGCGCACGTCGAAGGCGTGGCGCACGCGCGCGGCCCAGTCGCGCGCCCTGGCGAAGTCCAGCCAGCCGCCGCGCGTCAGGTGCTCGGCGCTGTGGTGCGACAGGACGATGTTCTCGGGCAGGGTCATGTCGCCCACGGCGGCGTGGCCGTTGCGCTCCTCTGGCACGAAGGCGGCCCCGGCCAGGCGCCGGCGCGTCGGATCGGCGCGGCCCACCGCGGCGCCGTCGATCAGCACCGCCTCGGCGCGGGCCGCGCGCACCTCGCCGGTCAGCGCCTCCATCAGCTCGGACTGGCCCTCGCCGGCGACCCCGGCGATGCCGACGATCTCGCCGCCATGCACCTCGAGCGAGATGGCGCTGAGCGTCACCGCGAACTCCGACGCCGCGGGCAGGTCCAGCCGGTCGACCCTGAGCCGCACCGGCCCGGGCGCGCCCGCGCCCTCCTTGTCGACCGAGAGGATCTCGCTGCCGACCATCATCTCGGCCAGCGAGCGCGCGGTCTCGGCGCGCGGGTCGCAGCTCGCCACCACCTTGCCTTGGCGCAGGATGGTGGCGGTGTCGCACAGCGCCCGCACCTCCTCGAGCCGGTGCGAGATATAGAGCACGGCGCAGCCCTCGGCGGCCAGCTTGTCGAGCGTGCGGAACAGCATCTCGGCCTCCTGCGGCGTCAAGACCGAGGTCGGCTCGTCCATGATCAGGAGCCGGGGATTCTGCAGCAGGCAGCGGATGATCTCGACGCGCTGCTTCTCGCCCACCGAGAGCGTGTGCACCGCGCGGCGCGGGTCGATCGCCAGCCCGTAGGACTCCGAGACCTCCGCAATGCGCCGGCTCAGCGCCCGCATCGGCTGCGGCGGCAGCGCCAGCGCGATGTTCTCGGCCACGCTCAGCGCGTCGAACACCGAGAAGTGCTGGAACACCATGCCGATGCCAAGCGCCCGCGCCTCGGCCGGCTTGTGGATCACCCTGGGCTCGCCCTGCCAGCGGAATGCGCCGGCGGTGGGCTGCATGACGCCGTAGATCATCTTGACCAGGGTCGACTTGCCGGCGCCGTTCTCGCCCAGAAGCGCGTGCTTCTCGCCGGCGCGGATGGTCAGGCTGACGTCGTCATTGGCGGCGAACTCGCCGAACGTCTTGACGATGTTGCGCGCCTCCAGAAGCGGCGCGTCCGCCCCGGCCATGGCGATCATCCTCCCCCTTGTCGTCCGGGCCCCAAGCCTTGAGCGGGGGGCCGCGCATTGTCAAACTTATTGAGGGGAATATTCCCGGCTGATTTCTTGAAACTGTCTCGCGCGCGCCCCGCGCTCGGGGCCCCGCCCTCAGCTGCGCCGCTCGACCACGAAATGCGCGGCGGCCACCAGCATGCCGGCCCGCGCGCCATAGGGCGCCAGCGCCGCGGCGGCCTCGTCGATCAGCTCGCGGGCGCGGGCGCGCGCGCCCTCGACCCCCAGGATGTCGACGAAGGTCGCCTTGCCGGCCTCGGCGTCCTTGCGCACGCGCTTGCCCAGCTCGGCCTCGCTCGCGGTCAGGTCGAGCAGGTCGTCGGCGATCTGGAATGCCTCGCCCAGCGCTCGCGCATAAGCGCGGATGCGCGCGACGTCGGCCTCGCCCGCCCCGGCGACGATGGCGCCGCCCTCGGCAGCGAAGCCGATCAGGGCGCCGGTCTTCAGCGCCTGCAGCCGCCGCACCGCCTCGGCCCCGAGCGGCGCGGCGGACTTCTCGGCGGCGAGGTCGATCGCCTGCCCGCCGACCATGCCGGCATGGCCCGAGGCCTCGGCCAGCCGCAGCACCAGCCGCGCGCGCACCTCGCCCTCGGCATGCGTCGCCGGGTCGGCCAGGATCTCGAAGGCCAGCGTCTGCAGCGCGTCGCCGGCCAGCACCGCGGTCGCCTCGTCCCAGGCCCGGTGCACCGTGGGCTGGCCGCGCCTGAGGTCGTCGTCGTCCATGCAGGGCAGGTCGTCGTGCACCAGGCTGTAGGCGTGCAGGCACTCCACCGCCGCCGCCACGCGCTCGGCGCCGGGACCCTCGGGCTCGAACAGCCGCGCGGCCTCGAGCGCGAGGAAGCCGCGCAGCCGCTTGCCGCCGCCCAGCACGGCATAGCGCATCGCCGCCCTCAGCGACCCTTCGCCCGGCTCCCCGCCCCGCCCCTCGCCCCTCTCCTCGCCGGCGGGGGGCAGGCAGCGCTCGAGCATCCGCTCGGTGCGCCGCGCGGCCACCGCCAGCGCCTCGCCGAAACCTGCAGTCGTGCCATCCATCAACTCACCCGGCCCTCGCATGGCTCCTGCCGCTACTGCGCGGTCTTCTGCTGCTGTCCGCTGCCGGACGGCGCGGTCTTCTTCTGCCCGCCCGACTGCTGGCTCTGCCCGCCCGACTGCTGGTCGAAGATGTCGGGCAGGGCCGCCGCGCCGCCCTTCGAGCCGCCGACCTCCGAGCGCAGGTGCTGCAGGTAGACCGAGCGCAACGTGACATAGGGATCGGAGCTCTTGTAGAGCAGCTCGTTGATCACGTCGGCGTTGCGATAGCGCTGGTCGACCTTGTCGGTCACGGTCAGCGCGATGCCGGCCTCGGGGCTGGCGCTCGGCGCCACCTGGCCCAGATAGGTCAGCGGGTCCAGCGCCTTGTCGACGATGCTGCCGAAGGCGCCGCGCACGGTCTGCGGCCCCATGAAGGGCAGCACCAGATAGGATCCCTCCTCGACGCCGTGCTTGCCCAGCGTGATGCCGAAGTTGGTGTCCTGCTTGGGCAGGCCCATCTCGGTCGCGGGATCGAGCAGCCCGCCCCCGCCCATCAGCGTGTTGATGGTGAAGCGGCCCAGCGTCTCCAGCGCCGGGTGGATCTCGCCCTGAAGCAGGAAATTGATGAAATCACCAGGCAATTCAAGGTGATTGAACCCGTTCCTGATCAAGTGCTTGAACAGAGTCGGCATGACGAAGGCATAGCCTTCCGAGGCTGGCTTGAGCACGTTCTTGTCCAGCGCGATGTTGAAGTCGAGCATCGCGTGGTTGAACTTGGGGAACTTGTCCGTGGCCGCGAGGTCGCCGGGTTTGGCGGTGGCGCAGCCGGCCAGCCCCGAGAGCAGAACCGCAACCGCGAGGCAGCGAAGGACGTTAATCCGCATAAAGTCTCTCCTCTGAACGCTCGCGCGGGCGCGCGTCGCCACGGTTGTGAATGTTGCCTGTTATCGATTCGGGGTTGCCAGGTCGTGAGCGGGCCGAGAGGGGAAACTAGCCCGGCGCACCCCTTGCCTCAAGCGGCTTGGTGCCCGATACCCGTGTCTTTGCGCAAGCGTGGCAAGGGAGCAGCTATTGCAACGAAAGCGGCCGCGAGACCGGATGCGCGACGCCATCGGGGCGTGGGTGGGATTCGTCTCGTCGCGTCCGGGCACGGTGCTTGCGGGCGTGCTGTTCCTGCTCGGCCTGTCGGTGGCGGGCGCCTTTCGGCTCAGCGTGGACACCGATTCGAGCCGGATGCTCTCCGAGACACTGCCCTTCCGCCAGCGCGAGCACAGGATGGACCACGCCTTCCCCAGCCTGACCGAAAGCATGGTCGTGGTGGTGCGCTCGAAGGTGGCCGACGCGGCCGACGCCGCGGTGGTGGCGCTGTCGGGCGCGCTGTCGCGCCGCCACGACGTGTTCCGCGAGGTGTTCGCGCCGGCGGCCGATCCCTTCCTGGTCTCGCACGCGCTGCTCTATCTCAGCCGCAACGAGCTGGATGCCCGGCTCGCCCGGCTCAGCGAGGCCTCCAACGTGCTGGCCACGCTGCGCAGCGATCCCAGCCTCGACGGCTTTCTGCGCGCCATCAATTCGGCCACGCTGCTGGCCCAGAAGGGCGGTGCGGGCACCGCCAAGCTCGAGCCGGTCTACCACGAGGCGGCCGCCGTGTTTGCCGCCGCGCGCGAGGGGCGCGACCGCCCCTTCGGCTGGAGCTCGGTGCTGGGCGGCGGCAATGGCGGCCTGACGACCCGGGTCATTGTGTTACAGCCCAAGCTCGACTTCACCTCGCTGCAACCGGCGCAGGCGGCGCTGGCGGCGCTGCATCAGGCGATCGGGCGGCTCAATCCCGAGCTGGCCTCCTCGGTGCAGATCGGGGTCACCGGCGACCAGGCGCTGCGCGCCCAGGAGCTGCAGAGCGTGCAGAACAGCCTGCCGCTGTCCATGGTGCTCTCGGTGCTGTTCGTCGCCGGGCTGCTGCGCCTCGCGCTCGGCTCCTGGGCGCGCACGGTGCTGGCGCTGGGCACGCTGGCGGTGACGCTGGTGCTGACCGCGGGCTTCGCCGGGGTGGCGATCGGGGCGCTGAACCTGGTCTCGATCGCCTTCGTGGTGCTGATGGTGGGGCTGGGGATCGACTACGCCATCCACTTCATCACCCATTTCGACGAGCACCGGGCCGAGGTCTCCAGCCGCCGCGTGGCGCTGGTGCGCTCGGGCCGGGCGCTGGGCGGCGCGCTGGTGCTCAGCGCCGCGACCACGGCGGTGGCCTTCTTCGCCTTCGCCACCACCGACTTCGTCGGCATGGCCCAGCTGGGGCTGATCGGCGGGGCGGGGGTGCTGATCGCGCTGGTCTGCTCGGTCACCGTGATCCCGGCGGCCATCGTGCTGTGGCCCCAGCTCGACAAGGGCTCCGTGCCCAAGCCGCTGATCCAGCCGCCGCGCCACATCCAGGGCCTGCTGCCCTGGCTCACGCTGGCCATCGGGCTCGCCGGCGTCGGGCTGTCGCCGTTCTCGCATTTCGATGCCAACCCGATGAACCTGCGCGACCCCAAGGCGCCCTCGGTGCGCGCCTTCCACTGGCTGACGGCGGATCCCTCGCTCACGCCCTACAGCCTCGACGCGCTGGCCCCGAACGCCAAGCAGGCCGGCGCCCTGGCGAGCCGGCTCGACAAGCTGCCCCAGGTTGCCCAGACGGTCTGGGCCGGCGACTTCGTGCCCCAGCACCAGCAGGCCAAGCTCGACCTGATCGACATCGCCTACCCCTCGATCCAGCACGCGGTCGAGGGCGCGCCGACCAACCTCACGGGCGCCTCGAGCAAGGTCACGCCCGAGAGTCTGGCCAAGCGCCTGTCCGCGCTGCCGGGGGCGGGGGCGCAGGCGCTCTCTCGCGAGCTCTCGGCCTATGCCGGGCGGCGCACCGCCGCCGCCGACGGGGCGCTGGCGGGCGAGCTGTTCCGCTACTTCCCGCTTCTGATCCACCGTCTCAAGCTGCAGCTCAACGTCGGCGAGGTCAGCCTCAAGACCCTGCCGGCCAGCATCCGCGACCGCTACATCAACAAGGACGGCCTGTTCCGCATCGAGGCGACGCCCTCGGGCGACGTCAGCCAGCCGGGGCCGCGCGCCGCCTTCGTCAAGGCGGTGCATTCGGTGGCGCCGAACGCCGCGGGCCCGCCCGACCTGATCCACGGCGCCGCCCGTGCCATCGGCGCGGCGATCGTCGAGGCGACGCTCCTGGCGCTGCTCGGCTGCACGCTGCTGGCCTGGCTGATCCTGCGCGACTTCTACCGCGTGTTCGCCATCCTGCTGCCGCTCCTCTTGGCCGCGGGGGTGACGGCGGGGGCCAGCGTCCTCCTGGCCATGCCGTTCAACTACGCCAACGTTCTGGTGCTGCCGCTCTTGATCGGCATCGGCATCGACAGCGGCGTGCACTTCGCCATTCGCGGCAGCCGCATCTCCGGCTCGATCTTCGACACCTCGACGCCGCGCGCCGTGCTCTACAGCGCCCTGACCACCATCGCCGCCTTCGGCACGCTGGGCCTGTCGAACCACCGCGGCATCGCCTCCATGGGCGTGCTGTTGTCGGTCGCGGTGCTTGCCGCGGTGGGAATGACGTTTAACTTGACCCCTGCACTGATCCAGGCCGCCCGGCGCTATCTGGGCGCGCCGATCTCGGGGTCCTGACCGGTCCCGGCCCGAGCCGAACGCAGCCAACGGGAGCAGCCACGTGAGACGCGTCATCGCCGCCACCGCCGCCGCCCTCCTCCTCCTCGCCCACGCCCCGGCGCCCGCGCGCGCCGACACCGCGGCCGAGCAGGCCGCGACCCAGGTGGTCAAGACCCTGGTCGACAACGCGCACAGCGCCATGGTCGCCAAGGACACGGCGAAGCTGAAGCAGGCGATCTCCAAGGCCTTCGCCTTCGACGTGTGGGAGCGGTTCCTCGTGGGCGACCGCGGCCTGACCACCGAGCAGCGCGCGACCTTCCGCAACCTGCTGCCGGGCTTCCTCGCCCACCTCTATGCCGATCAGTTCGGCAACGGGCTGGATTCCGCGCCCAAGGTGGACGGCGCCCAGACCGTGCGCCGCGACGTGCTGGTCACCGCCGAGATCCCGCGCGCCAGCGGCGGGCCGCTGCCGGTGGAATACCGGCTGCGCGACTTCGCCGACCGCGGGCCGCTGGTGATCGACATCATGGTCGGCGGCGTCTCCTTCCTGGTGCTCAAGCGCGACGAGTTCGGCTCGATCCTCAAGAAGGGGGGCGCCCCGGCGCTGCTCGACTTCATGCGCAAGAACTCCATCTAGAGTTGCGCGCTCGCGCCGCAGGCACGGGGCTTTGCTAAGGCGCCCGGCTGCGTTACGTAGGTGTGTCAGCCGCAGGCATTTCGGCCGACGAACGGAGGAAACATGGGCGTTCCAGTCCGCCAGCAGATCAGGGTGGCCGGCTACATCGCGAAGCAGAAGCTGATGGGGCGCAAGCGCTATCCGCTGGTGCTCATGCTCGAGCCGCTGTTTCGCTGCAACCTGGCCTGCGCCGGCTGCGGCAAGATCGACTATCCGGCCGCGATCCTGAACCGCCGCCTCAGCCCCGAGGAGTGCTGGCAGGCGGCCGAGGAATGCGGCGCCCCCATGGTCGCCATCCCCGGCGGCGAGCCGCTGATCCACAAGGAGATCGGCGAGATCGTGCGCGGGCTGGTGGAGCGGCGCTTCTACGTCTCGCTGTGCACCAACGCCATGCTGCTCGAGAAGAAGCTCGACCTGTTCGAGCCCTCGCCCTACCTGTTCTTCTCCGTCCATCTCGACGGGCTCAAGGAGCACCACGACCGCTCGGTCTGCCAGGAGGGCGTGTTCGAGCGCGCCGTCTCGGCGATCAAGGCGGCGCAGGCGCGCGGCTTCCGCGTCAACGTCAACGCCACCATCTTCGAGGGCCATCCGGCCGAGGCACTGGCCGACTTCCTCGACTACGCCACGGGCCTGGGCGTCGGGATCTCGATCTCGCCCGGCTTCGCGTACGAGCGCGCCCCGGACCAGGAGCACTTCCTCAACCGCCGCCGCACCAAGGAGTTCTTCCGCGAGGTCTGGCGGCTGGGCCAGGCGCGCAGCGCCAGGTGGAACCTCTCGCACTCGCCGGTCTTCCTCGACTTCCTGCTGGGCAACCAGGAGATGCACTGCACGCCGTGGGGCATGCCCACGCGCAACGTGTTCGGCTGGCAGCGCCCGTGCTACCTCCTGGGCGAGGGCTACGCGCAGAGCTTTGCCGAGCTGATCGAGACCACCGAGTGGGAGAAGTACGGCACCGGCAACTACGCCAAGTGCGCCGACTGCATGGCGCATTGCGGCTACGAGCCCACCGCGGCCGATATCGCGTTTCGCAACCCGCTCAAGCTCCTGGGCCTTGCCCTGCGCGGCCACAGGACGCAGGGCCCGCTCGCCCCCGAGATCGACCTGAGCCGCGCCCGCGCCCCCGAGGAGCACCACGAGCGCATCGTGGCGGGCGAGATGGAGCGCATCCGGCGCGAGAAGGCGGCTTAGGGCGGGCTATTCAATCTTCAGCGAGCACATGGCACGTAGCCTGTAGGGTGGGTCCTCTGGACCCACCATTCTGCCTCAGCCGCGATCGTAAGCTCGGTCGGGACGACCTGCCGCCGGTTTCGCCCTGCGTGCAAATATGGGGTTCGGAGCACCCTCCGGCTACATCCCGTTCACCGCCTCCACCACCCGCTGGATCACCCGCTCCGGCCGGCCCGTTAACTCATACAGGCGGCCTGTA
>NZ_JBZSYN010000118.1:0-16717 GCF_058622915.1 Thermohalobaculum sp.
CGAAGCGGCTGAGCGAGAGCCCCGCCTCGGCCGCCAGATCCTCGTTGCGCCAAATGCGGCCCGGCGCCTCGTGCATGGCCACGATGGCCCGCGACAGCCGGCTATCGGCCAGCCCCGCGACCAGCCCGGGCCTGGCGGCGCCGCGGTCGATCTCGCCGCGCAGCAGCTTGATCACCAGCACCTCGCCGAGCCGGCTCAGGACCGGCCTGACGCCGCAGTGCCGCCCCTCGGCCTCGGCCTTAAAAAGCCTGAGCAGCAGCGTCATCTCCGGATCGCCGGTCGCGTCGTAGCAGATCTTGTCGGGGAGTGCCCTGAGCAGCGGGTTGGCCGGGCCGCCCCAGCTGGCATGGGCCGAGATGAGGAGCCGGTCGCCCCCGCACGAGCAGCGGGCCTCGGCTCGCGGCGCGAACACCGCCATGCGGGGCTCGCTGGTCGCGGGGCAACCCAGAATCGCCAGGTTGCCGTCGCCGGCCGGCGCCGGCGTGACGCTCATCGCGAATCGCGAGATCAGCGCCTCGAGGCGGTCGCAATCGGCCATGGCCACAGTCCCCCCGGACTTTGCGGGCGCGTCGTATCGGTGTTATAGTCAAGTTTTTCGGATTTTCCAGACCGAAAGTCCGGATAGCTCTTTCACCAGAAGAAGAGCGTACGATGAAGGAGGAACCGCCGATGTCGATCCCGCGCCGAAGCCTCCGCGCCTTCGCGACCGCGACCACCGGCAAACCCATGGGCCGTCCCGGCCGCCGCTACCCCCGGGACGCGTGTAATTTGCGTTTGCCACCTGAATCACCCGCCAGCGCAACAATCACGTCACGTTGGCGTGAAATTCTGTTGCAAGCGTGAACCAGTCCGGCCCATCGGGCGTAAGTTCCCGAAAAGGGCCGCTGCACACCCGAACGGGAGATGGAGCCATGGGTAGCCACAACCCCCTGAAAGCGTCCGACGTTGCGCGCCAGGCGATGGCCGCCGAGTTGCTCGACGCCGAGACCGAGGCCGACCTGGCCCGTGCCTGGCGCGATCACGGCGACGAGCAGGCGCTGCACCGGCTGGTAACCGCCTATCTGCGCCTCGCCATCGCCATGGCCGCCAAGTACCGCCGCTACGGCGCGCCGATGAGCGATCTCATCCAGGAAGCGGGCCTTGGCCTGATGAAGGCCGCTTCGAAATTCGACCCCGACCGCGGCGTGCGCTTCTCGACCTATGCGGTCTGGTGGATCAAGGCGTCGATTCAGGACTACGTGATGCGCAACTGGTCGTTGGTGCGCACCGGGTCGACCTCGGCGCAGAAGTCGCTCTTCTTCAACATGCGCCGGGTGCGGGCGAAGATCGAGACTGAGAACGGCAATGACGGCCGCGATGCCTCGTCGCAAGAGATACGTCGGGAGATCGCGGCGGAGTTGGGCGTGCCGTTGCGCGACGTCGACATGATGGAGGCGCGGCTGTCGGGCGCCGACTTCTCGCTCAACGCGCCCCAGGCGGGCGAGGAAGGCCGCGAGTGGGTCGAGACGCTCGAGGACGAGAGCCCGCAGGCCGCGCTCCAGGTCGAGCGCACTTCGGACCTCGGCCGCGCCCGCGACTGGCTGAGCCATGCGTTCGACGCGCTGACGCCGCGCGAGCGCATGATCATCAACGCCCGCAAGATGTCCGACGAGCCGGAAACGCTGGAGAGCCTCGGCCTCAAGCTCAAGCTGTCGAAGGAGCGCGTGCGCCAGCTCGAGGCACAGGCCCTGAAGAAGATGCGCCGCCAGCTCGAAACCGCCCACGGGACCGCGGCGGCCGAGCTCGCCGCGACGATCTGAGGGCGGCGGCACCAAACCGGCTGCCAGGCCCGGCGGCTATTGCACCAGCTTGACCTCCTGCCCGACCCGGAGCGTCTGCCCCGGAGACAGGCCGTTCAGGACGCGGAAGTGCGCGAGGCGGAGGTTGTTCACGTTCATGCGCCGCGCCAGGCTTTCGGCGGTTTCGCCGGGCCTCACCACGACCACGTGAATGCGGCGCTCACCCAGCCGCGCCGACTCCGTCGCCGAGAGGCGATGGAAGCTGCGCGCCGCGCTCTCGAGCGCCGGCAGCATGCCCGAGCCGCGGGGCGCGAGACCGGTCATGCGGTAGACCTTGCCATTGAGCCGCACGGCGACCAGTAGCGCATCGTAGATCTGTCCGCCGACCTGCACGGGCAGCACGGCACGCGCCGCGTCGAGCCCACCGATGCGCCGCCCCTCGAGTCCGGAGAGTCGCCCCGTGCGCTCGCCCCGCGCGATCGCAGGCGCCCAGCGTCCGGCAATGTAGCCGGTCAGGGAGCCGCCGGGGTCCCGTCCGGCATCGAAGATGAAGCGACCGCCGCGCGGCCCCGAGGCCGTCACCCTGTCCGAGGCGTTGTGGATCTTAAAGCCCGGCGGCACGGTGAAGCCGAAGCCAAGCCGCGGATGGCTGAAGCTGCGCCCGCGCACGAAACCCTGGTCCCGGCTGTTGCCCCACACGAGGCCGTCGATTGCTGCCAGGAAGCGAGCGGTGTCGCGTTCCCTGCCGAAGGCGCCGGACTGCCGCGCCAGCCGGATCGCCGCGCGCGTGCGCTCGGCGGTGGCGGGATGCGAGGCCAGGAAGCTGACACGGTTCGGGTCGTAGGCACGACCGGACACGCGTGCCCTGAGCGCCTCCCAGTCCTTCAGCCGCTCGAGGAACTGGGCTTCGGCATAGGGATCGTAGCCCGCGCGCGCGAGATAGCGCACGCCCAGCCGGTCCGCCTCGAACTCCTCGGCGCGGGAATACGAGGCCAGGTAGCCGCCCGCCGCCGTCTGGCCCAGGTTCACCAGGGCGCCGGCCGCGTTGGGGTCGACGCCCAGCACGCTGAGCCCGATCGCACCGGCCAGCAGCCCCAGATTCGCGCTGCTGGCCCGCTCGCGCCTTTGCGCCGAATGCCCGGCGACCACGTGGCCGATCTCGTGCCCCAGCACCCCGGCAAGCTCCGCCTCGTCGCCGGCAAGCCCGACCAGGCCGCGCGTCACATAGACATAGCCGCCCGGCACGGCGAAGGCGTTGACGGTCGGACTGTCGAGCACGGTGAAGGTCCACGGCGCGCCGGCCTGCTCGGTCACCGCCGCGAGGCGGCGGCCCACCCGGTCGACATAGGCTGCCAGCCGCGCATCGTGGTACACGCCGCCGAACTGGGCGACGATCTTGCTGTGCGTCCGGTCCCCCTCGCGCTGGTCGGCGGCGCTGCGGACAGGCATCACCCGCGGGGCCGTCTGCGGATAGGCAGATGCGCCGGCCCACTGGCCCCCGGCCTGGCCGTAGGGCGCATTGGGCTGCTGACAGGCGCCCAGGGCCAGTGTCCCGAGCGCCAGCGCCGCCCTGGCGGCGATTCGGCCGATGCGCATCATCCCCACCTCCCGCTCGGGCCGCCCGGCGCAATTGACCGGCGCACCCCGTTCCAGTACCTCTCGGCCCGGGCCCCGTAGCTCAGAGGATAGAGCGACCGCCTCCTAAGCGGTAGGTCGATGGTTCGAATCCATCCGGGGTCGCGAGAATCCTCCCGCAATGTCCCTGTTACGGGTCCGGCGCAGCGTTCCGGCTCGCAGCCTTGAATCTCTATGGCGCGGCGGCGAATGTTCCGCTAATGTTCTTTCGATGAACGCGAAACACACAGCCGCTGGACCCTTTGTCGATACGATCGAAGCGAACCGTCGTCGCGGCAGGGGCGCCGCGGTGAACCCGACCGGACGCTACGAGCGCCACGCCCGCGAGGCGTTCGACGACGGCTGGGACATCGAGGAGGCGCTGCCCCCGCTGCGCACGGAGGTGGCTGTGGATCGCGCGCGCTCGGTGCTGGTGCGCAACCTCTCGCCCGATCTTCCCTTCGACCGCTCGATCAACCCCTACCGGGGCTGCGAGCATGGCTGCGTCTACTGCTACGCGCGGCCGACCCACGCCCAGCTCGGGCTCTCGCCGGGGCTGGATTTCGAGACGCGGCTGACGGCGAAGCCGGAGGCGCCGCGCCTGTTGGCCGAGGCCCTGGGCAAGCCCGGCTACCGCCCGGCCCCGATCGCGCTCGGCACCAACACCGACCCCTACCAGCCGGTCGAGAAGACCTGGCGCATCATGCGCGGCCTGCTCGAGGTGCTCTGGGCCCACCGCCACCCGGTCACCATCACTACCAAGGGGGCCCTGGTGCAGCGCGACCTCGACATCCTGGGCGAGATGGGCCGCGCCGGGCTGGCCCATGTCCAGGTCTCTCTCACCAGCCTCGACCCCCACCTCTCCCGCGCCATGGAGCCTCGCGCCGCCAGCCCGGGCCGGCGCCTGACGGCCGTGCGCGCCCTCGCCAATGCCGGGGTGCCGGTGGGGGTCAACCTCGCGCCCGTGATCCCGGCGCTCAACGACCACGAGATCGAGCGGCTGGTCGAGGCCGGCGCCGAGGCGGGCGCGGTCTGCGCCGGCTACATCGTGCTGCGCCTGCCGCTCGAGGTGGCGCCACTTTTTTACGAGTGGCTGGAGCGCGCGTTCCCCGATCGCGCCGCCCGCGTCATGGCGCGGGTGCGCGAGCTGCACGGCGGGCGCGACTACGACCCCGCCTGGGGCAAGCGGATGAAGGGCGAAGGCGTGCTCGCCCGCCTGATCGCGCGGCGCCTCGCGGCCGCCTGCCGCCGCCACGGGCTCGACCGGCGCTGGCCGGTGCTGCGCTGCGACCTGTTTCGCCGCCCGCCACGCGCCGGCGACCAGCTCAGCCTTTTCGACTGAGCCGGCTCAGCCGTCCTTGAGCTCGATGACCACGCCGCCGACGATCCCGGCCGCCGCGTTGTAAACCAGCGCGGCGATCGCACCGCCGATGAATCCGGCAATGGCGCCCATGACGATGCCGCCGAGAACGGCGCCGACGCCCCCACCCATAGACGCCATCCCGGGCCCCGGCCCCATGCCGTGAAAGATCAGCCCCAGGATCCCGAACACGATCCAGATCACCGCCACGATCGCCGCCTGGATCAGGCCGAGCCGCAGCGGGCTGACCCAGGTGATTTCTTTACGCATCCCGCAATCCCCTCTATTGCATGCCGCGAAGACCTTCGGTCTGAGGGGAGAATGCCATGGCCCCTCCGGTCATGTCACCGGATCTTTCGGCAGAAATTGCGTTCGCAGGCGAGGCCGCCACAATCTGTGGTATCGACGAGGCCGGCCGTGGCCCGCTGGCCGGCCCGGTGGTCGCGGCCGCCGTGATTCTGGACCGCTGCCCCCTGCCCGAGGGCATCGCCGACTCAAAATGCCTCGCGCCTGCCCGGCGCGCGGCGCTGTTCGAGTTGATCGCCGCTTCTGCCTCGGTCGGGATCGGCATCGCCTCGGTCGAGGAGATCGACGCCCTGAACATCCTTCACGCCGCCGAGCTCGCCATGCGCCGCGCCGCCGAGGCCATGACGCCTGCACCGGCGGCGGCGCTCGTCGACGGCAACCGCGTGCCGCCCGGACTGCCCTGCCGGGCGCGCGCAATCGTGGGCGGCGACGCGAGTTCGCTCTCCATCGCCGCGGCCTCGATCATCGCCAAGGTGACCCGCGACCGGATGATGGACGGGCTGGCCGGCGAACACCCCGGCTATGGCTGGGAGCGCAACCGCGGATACGCCACGCGCGAGCACCTGCGGGCGCTGGCGGCGCTGGGCGTGACGCCGCATCACAGGCGCTCCTTCGCGCCGATACACAACATATTGCACCCAGAACGCAATATATTGGGTGAAGAGTAAAAAATAACTTTCTGATTCAAAAGAGTTATTGACGTGATTCTAGGTTCCGCGCATCTTGCCCCGAATCAAGGGCTCGGGCGCCGGGTCGGGGGACAGGATGAGCAAGCTTCCGCTGGACAGGGTGATCGAAGGCGACTGCGTGGCCGGCATGGCCGCGCTGCCCAAGGGCTCGGTCGACCTGGTCTTCGCCGACCCGCCCTACAACCTCCAGCTCAAGGGCGAGCTGCACCGGCCGAACAACAGCCTGGTCGACGCGGTGGACGACGACTGGGACCGCTTCGACAGCTTCCGCGCCTATGACGAGATGACCCGGTCATGGCTGTCCGAGGCGCGTCGCGTGCTCAAGCCCGACGGGGCGCTGTGGGTGATCGGCACCTATCACAACATCTTTCGCGTCGGCGCCTGCCTGCAGGACCTCGACTTCTGGATCCTCAACGACGTGGTCTGGCGCAAGACCAACCCGATGCCGAATTTCCGCGGCACCCGCTTTTGCAACGCGCACGAGACGCTGATCTGGGCGGCCCGGTCCGACAGCGCCCGGCCGACCTTCAACTACGAGGCACTCAAGGAGCTCAACGAGGGGCTGCAGATGCGCTCGGACTGGCAGCTGCCGATCTGCACGGGCACCGAGCGGCTCAAGACCGGAGACGGCGCCAAGGCGCACCCGACGCAGAAGCCCGAGGCGCTTTTGCACCGCGTGCTGGTGGGCACGACGCATCCGGGCGACGTCGTGCTCGACCCGTTCCTCGGCTCGGGCACCACCGCCGCGGTGGCACGCCGGCTCGGCCGCCATTTCATCGGCTTCGAGCGCGACCCCGCTTACGCCGCGCTGGCCCGCGACCGGGTCGCCGCGGTGACGCCGCACGACCGCGACGCGTTGCGGGTGACCAGCTCGCGCCGTGCCGCGCCGCGCATCCCCTTTGGCCAGCTGGTCGAGCGCCGACTGCTCGAGCCCGGCGAAGTCCTCGTGTCTGTCAACGGCCGCCACACGGCGCGCGTGCGCGCCGACGGCACGCTGATCGCGGCACGCGCGGCCGGCTCGATCCACAAGGTCGGCGCCGAGCTCGAAGGCGCGCCGTCGTGCAACGGCTGGACCTACTGGCACTTCCGCCGCGAAGGGCGGCCGGTGCCGATCGACGTTCTGCGCCAGCAGCTCCGCGCGGAGCTTGGCGAGTGAGCCTGTGCTGACAAGCGTTTCCTGCCAGGGCCGCCGCCTCGGCCCACAACTTCGGGGCCCCTTCGCGGGGCCCCGTTTTTCTTTGCCCGCGCTTTGGATCCGGCTCAGTCCGGCTCGCGCCGCAACTGGTCGAGGAAGCGCTGGTCCGGCTTCGAGGTGCGGCCCGAGAAGATGCTACGCAGGATGCCCGGGGCGAGCAGCGAAAGCGGATTGACCGAGAACTTCGGTTTGTCCAGCGTGCCCTTGACATTGAAGGTCATAGCCAGGATGCCCTCGCCCTTGCCGCCCGACAGGATGGTCCCCAGCAGCGGAATGTTGTCCAGCACGCCGGTGAGACCGTAGGCCGGCGAGATGACGCCGACCAGGTCGACCGCATCGCTTTTCTCGTTCACGGTGCCCTCGACCTTGATCGCCAGCATGTCGCCCTTGGCGATCGACTGGCCCAGATCCATCACCCCGGCCCGGTATTCGAAGGGCACCTCGACCTTGTCGAACGCCAGCCCGCCGGATTCCGCGGCGGCGGCGGCCTCCTTGGCGCCACCCTTTGCAAGGATCGACCGGAAGGTTCCGCCGGTGTGCACGCGCACGTCGCGGATCTTCGCCACCCCGATCATGTCGGTCCCCTGTTTCGGATGCAGGCGCGCCTTGAGCCGAAGCTGGCCGCCGACGGCACCGCCGAACAGCCCTGCCGCCCTCAGAAGCGCGCCCGCGTCACTCGAGCTGACGACCACCGAGGCCGGCTCGCCCGCGGTCTTGTCATAGGTTGCGGTAAAGGGGACGGAAAGCGTTCCCTCGAGATTGGCCTTGGCGTGCCCGTCGGCTGTGCGGGCATAGGTGCCGGAGGCCGGGCGCGCGATGAACTTCGGCGTGATGTCGAGCTCCTTGAGGTCGAAGGTCACGTCGAGCGGCGTGAGCGACTTGTCCGCGGCGCCCGGGCCGACGTCGCCGCCTCCACCCTCCCCTTCGAACAGCGCCAGATCCAGCCGGCGCCCGCCGACCGCCAGGGCCAAAGTGTCCCGCTTGCGCGCGGCAGTCAGCGAGACATCCGCCAGGCCGCGAAAGCGCAGCCGGCCAACCTGGGCGGACTGCATCCGACCGTCGCTGCCGAAGGTGATCGCCCCCTGGGCCTTCAGCTCGTCGGTCTCGAGATCGAACTTCGGCACCTGGATGCCGTCCTTGCCGAACGTTCCTTCGGCGTTCAGGTGTCCCGCACCGCCCGGCGCCTTGCGCCAGTTGAAGCTGTCCACCTTCAGGAGCGCCGGCGCCAGGTCGGCCTCCAGCTTGAAATTGAAGTCCGGGCTGCCGCTCTGCGACAGGGTCACCTTCACGGCGGCTTTGCCCCCGGCAAAGTACTCGCTGCCCAGCTTCAGCGTCTGCAGGAATGCGGGCGTCACCGACCCTTCCAGAGCGATGTCCCTGTGGTCCCGCCCGCGATCGAAATACTCGGTCCAGTCGAGGTTCAGCGGCGTGCCGTCCACCTGGATCGGCCCGGTCACCTGCATCTTCTGGGTGCTGGCGCGCAGCCCGACGTGGTCGGCACGCACGTTGGCGAGGTGGCCGCCCGGCAGGCGGAACGGCAGGGCCAGCTTGGTCAGCTCGGCCTCCGTCTTCGCCGCCACCATGTTCAGCGTCAGATCATTGATCAGCGGAAAGCTCAGATGCGCCGTCACGTCGGCCGTGCCGCCGACGCTCGCCGGATCGAGGCCGAGCTTGCCGGTGAGCCGCAGCGGTGCCTCGTCGATCAGCGTCAGCACGCTGGCGGTCGGCCCGTGTCCGCGCAGCGTGATCTCCGCCATGACACGCTTCGTGTCCAGATTCGGGATACTCAGCACCGAGCCATCCAGCGCCACCGGCGCGCCCTTGACCGCACGCACCTCGCCCGAGTCCATGATGAGGCTGAAGTCGTGCAGCGTGAGCGAGCCCCGGCCGCTCGCGGCCACGATCGGCGTCATGTCGCCGAGATAATGCGACTCGAGCCCGGAATAGGTGAAGTCCAGGTTGACCTGCGGCTCGCCCCCGGCAAAGCGCATGTGGGCGACGAAGGAATCGATCTGCCCGGTGCCCATGTTCTTCACGACCCAGCGGCGCGCATTGCCTGCCGCGACGTGCGGCCAGAACTGCACGAGTTGAGCAATGCTCATGTGCTGTCCCGCAGCCCGCACGTCCGTCTGCCAGCCGCCGGGGCCCGAACGCGCCTCGCCCTCGACCTGGACCACCAGGGCGCCGGCCCGCAGGTGCGAATTGGCGACCTCGATTCGCAACGGGGCGAGGTCGAGCCGCGCCACGATCTGCCCGTCGTCGAAGGCCACCGGCTGGGCGAAGACCTCCGGCACCTCGGCGCGCAGCTTTGCCACGTGGAACTGGCCGGCCAGGCCGGTCACCTCGCCGTCCGGCCCGCGCAGCAGGTCGGCGAATCCGCTGAGCCGGGCCTCGGCCGCCGGTCCGGTGAGCGAGAAATCGGTGACGCGCATCCGCTCGCGCCCCGGCTCGTAGGCAAAGGCCAGCGTGACGCTGTCGAACGGCTTGCCCTCGGCGCCCAGCGCCAGAATCCGTCCCTTGCCGGCCGAGATCCGCCCCTCGAGACCTTCGATTCGCCCGTCCGGATAGAGGGTCATCGCCAGCCGGCCGTTGAGCCGTGCGTCGAACAGGCTCAGCCACTTGACCTGTTCGAGCTGCTCGGCCAGGTGCTCCGGCCGCAAATTCTCGAACCGTGCCTCGATCCGGGCCAGCCCTCCCTTGCCGCGCGGGCGCACGGCGGTGATCACGGCGCGGGCGCCGGCCTTCCCGGCGTCCGCGAGGTCGAGGTCCGCGCGCGCCCTGAGCCCGCCCTGCGTCCGCCAGACGCTCAGGTCGGCCCTGCGCGTGGTCCAGCGCCGCCCGGCGCGGGCGTTGTCGAACACCAGATGCGCGTTGCGAATCGCCACCTCCTCGAGCCGGGAAAGCTCGGGGATCGACGGGGCGTCGCCGGCAAGCTCGTCCATGAGCCGCGCGATCGCGGCGCGTTGCGCCGGGCCGCGGACCGCCCCGCTCAGATTCGGCTGGTCCCCCTGCGCCACGTCGCCAAGCCCGAAGCGGAACGCGCCATCGGCCGTGCGCACCAGCCGCGCCTCGGGCCGGATCAGGGTCACCCGGATCGGTCGCAGGCGGCCACGAAGCAGGTCGGCGACGTCGAATCGCGCCGCAAGACGGGGAATGACGAAAAGCGGCTCGCCGGACACATAGGACAGCCGCACGTCGACGAACTGCACCCCTGCCGGAGCGCCCCGCTCGCCCAGCGTGAGCACGACGTCGCCCACATGCACGCGCAGACGCTCCGAGCCCTGGTTGAACAGGCGCTCGACCGTGGCCGCGGCGAAGGGAATGTGCACCGGGCCTCGCTCCAGGCGCAGCCAGACAAGCCCGGCAGCCAATACCGCCACGACGGCCACAGCGAAAATGACATGCAGGACGTGATGCAACCCGCGGGCGGCGGCGCCGGCGGCCCGGCGAGCCTTGCCGGATTGACGCGGCGCGCGGACCTCCGCCTGCCGCTCGTCGCTCTCGCCTGCCATCCGCCCTCCTCTCCCGGGTCTCGCCCGCCCCCGCCCGCGCGGGGCTCGCGACAACGGGCCGCGGCTTGCCATGGACGGCGGGCTGCCTAAGTTGTCGCCTCGCGCGGGGCGATTCAAGGCCGTCCCGCGACCCCGCGCCGCAGCACCATGGAGCTCCCCGATGAACGACGTCCCCCGGCCCGCCCCCGGCCAGCCCGCGCCCGACTTCGCGCTGCCCGCCAGCGGCGGCGGCTCGGTTTCGCTCAGCGCCTGTCGCGGCACAAGCGTGGTGCTCTATTTCTACCCCAAGGACGACACCTCGGGCTGCACCCGTGAGGCGCTCGAGTTCACGGCCCTCGCCGCGGACTTCGCCAGCGCCGGATCGATCGTGCTGGGCGTCTCGCGCGACCCGGTCGCGAAGCATGAACGCTTCATCTCGAAGCATGACCTCGGCATCCAGCTGTTGGCGGACGAGGAGGGAGATGTGTGCCGGCGCTACGGCAGCTGGGTCGAGAAATCGATGTACGGCCGGCGCTATATGGGCATCGAGCGCAGCACCTTCCTCATCGATGCGGACGGGATCCTGCGACGCGAGTGGCGCAAGATGAAGGTGCCCGGTCACGCCGCCGAGGTGCTGGAGGCCGTGCGCTCGCTTTGAGCCGGTCCGGCCGGCCGTTATCGGCTCGCCCGCCGGCCCCGGGGATGACGGCGACAAGGCTCGGCATACCCCCGGCGCGCGCACCCTGACGGTTGCGAACGGCCACTGGTTGCGGAACGGCACGCCGAGAAAAAAGGCGTTGCACAGGACAACCGGATTGCCTAAACGTTGCTCAAAAGGCGCACTTATAAAAAATTTAACGTTGCGCTGAGATGAGACACGAGGGGCAATCGAGGGGCTTTCATGGAATCGACACCGCACTCACCCATGCGCTGGGGGCGCATTCTGGTGATCCCTGAGCGACGCGTCTATATCCGTTCGGAGAGAGGCAATCGCTACTTCTCGCTCAGTCCCGCCTCGCAGGTCGCGGGGCTCCTGATCGGCGCCGTCCTGTTCGCTTGGACCTGCTTTGCCACCACCGCTTATGTCGGGCATGCGTTCGACGGCGACAGTGCCAACGCGAGGCTTGAGACGATGCGCCAGGCCTACCAGGCGCGCATTGCCGCGCTCACGGCGCACCAGGACGCGCTCGAGCACAAGGTGGCCGAGGCCAACAGCCGCCGCGACGCGGTCACGACGGGCTTCAGCGAGAAGCAGGCACAGCTGGTCGATTCCACCGCGACGCTCAATGCGCAGCGCGCCGAGGTTGCTGCGCTGCGCGAGCGCGTCTCGACCCTGACCAACGCAAGGCATGATGACACGGCGCAGATCGCCTCGCTCGAGGGCAAGGTGTCCAAGCTCCAGCTCGCCCTCGCCAACGAACGCACCGAGCGCGCCAATCTCGACACCACCTTCGATCGGTTCAGCAGCGCCATGGAACGGGTGATCGCCGAGCGCGACACCGCCAGCGCCAAGGCAAATCACCTCGAGCAAAAGGTTGCCGAGCTAACCGGCAATCTGGGGAACCTCAAGGACCGTCAGCGGAGGTTGATCGATCGCATCTCCAGTGCGGCGCAAACCACCTTCGATGGACTCGAGTCTCTGTTTTCGCGCTCGAACCTCGACGTGAAACGCATCCTCGCCGAGGCGCGGCGCGACTACAGCGGCTCCGAGAACGGTTCCGGCGGCCCGTTCGTGCCGCTCGCCCAGGGGACCAAAGATGCGGCCGCCGGCAACACCCGGGTCGCCGCCCTCATGAAGGAGCTCGAGACAGTGAACCTCATGCGCTACGCGGCCAGTCGCCTGCCCTTTGCCGACCCGGTCAAGGGCGCCCGACTGACCAGCGGCTTCGGCCCGCGCGAGGACCCGTTCGGGCGCGGCCGCTCGATGCATGAGGGGATCGATCTGGCTGATAAGCGTGATACGCCGATCCATGCCACGGCAGCCGGAATCGTGACGTTCGTCGGGCGCGAGAGCGGCTACGGGAACGTGGTCAAGATTAAGCATGCGTTCGGCTTTGAAACCGTTTATGCTCACCTGCACCGCGCGTTGGTCAAGGTCGGCCAGCGTGTTGCGCGCGGCGACCGGATCGGCGAGATGGGGGACACGGGGCGCAGCACCGGCACCCATCTCCACTACGAGGTCCGGATCGACGACAAGCCCGTCAACCCGTTGAAATTCATCGAGGCCGCCCGGGATGTTCTCTAGATCGAAGATCTCCGACTCCACCTCCAGCACGGAAACCGGCAAGGACATGGACAAGACATCTGCAACCCCCTCCAGGTCGGCCGAGACCGGCTTCTCCGGCGAATCGCCCACTGCCTCCATGCAGCCAAGGCCCAAGCCCTCGCCCTCGGTCCTGTCGAGCGACCTGACCATCAAGGGCAACGTCATCACCAGCGGTGACGTGCAAGTCGAGGGCACGGTCGAGGGCGACATCCACGCCCATCTCCTGACTGTCGGCGAGGGCGCCACGGTCAAGGGCGAGGTCGTTGCCGACGACGTCGTGGTGCACGGCCGCGTGATCGGCCGGTTGCGCGGCCTCAAGGTGCGCCTGACCGCCTCGGCCAAGGTCGAGGGCGACATCGTGCACAAGACCATCGCCATCGAGTCCGGGGCCCATTTCGAGGGCTCGGTGCAGCGCCAGGAAGACCCGATCGGCGACACCGCGCGACGGAACACCGCCTCGCCGTCGGCGCCGGCGCTGTCCTCCTCGGGCTCGGCCTCCAGCCAGTCCGCGGCCTCGCGCTCGCGCAGCGACACGCGCGAGCCGGCATCGGCCGGCGCGTCCGCTAACGGAGCCACGAGTTCAGGCTCCACTTCCAGCTGACGCTACGACTGCGGCCTTGGACTGCACCCTGCCGGTTGCCGGCGGGGCACATCCCTGCGCTGCCATTCAGGCCGCGTTCCTGCCCGAGTCCTGCGATTTGCTGCAAATTCCCGGCTTGACGCACAGGATCGGCACGGCGTCATGCCAGCCCCCGGCAGAACCAGCGCGTAGGCGAACAGTGCCGGCCGATGCCTGCCGACGGCGTGCCGCTCGCGGGCCAGCGCGCGGCACCGGCCGCTCAGCTGCGCATGACGCCGTGGCAAGACCTGGCTATACGCAGATCGGCGGCAACCATCCGCTTGACCGGGTGGATGGCGCCGCCTGGCCGTCCACCGGACGAGCATGAGTTACGTCGTCAGGCCGCCGCAAGTGCCGGAGCGGGCGCTTGCGCCGGCGCCGGATCGGCTCGCAAGGCAGCGATTCACCTGCCCGAGCCCGCCGCCGGCTGGCCGAACCGAGCCCGGTTTGACCGAGCCCGGTTTGACCGAGCGCAGCGTGCTGCCACAATCGCGAGACTTGGGTTAACCGACGCAGACGGGTTCGACGCCAGCCGCCGGTTGCGGCCAGCGCCTTCGATGCGGTGCCTGCAGATGCCCGATGCCGATTGGCCTATGCGCCGACCTTGCGCAGGGGCGCTGCCGTTTCTGCCTCCGGTTCGCGCAGCACATAGCCGCGGCCCCAGACCGTCTCAATGTAGTTCTCGCCCTCCGTCGCCGAGGCCAGCTTCTTTCTCAGCTTGCAGATGAACACGTCGATGATCTTCACCTCGGGCTCGTCCATGCCGCCATACAGGTGGTTAAGGAACATCTTCTTGGTCAGCGTCGAGCCCTTCCTGAGCGAGAGCAGCTCGAGCATCTGGTATTCCTTGCCCGTCAGGTGGATCGGCTTGCCGTCTGCCTCGACCGTCTTGGCGTCGAGGTTCACCGCGATTCGCCCGGTGCGAATGATCGACTGCGCGTGCCCCTTGGAGCGGCGCACGATCGCATGGATGCGCGCCACCAGCTCCTCGCGGTGGAACGGCTTGGTGATGTAGTCGTCGGCGCCCAGCCCGAAGCCGCGCAGCTTGTGCTCGGTGCCCTCGCGCCCCGTGAGGATCAGCGTCGGCGTCTCGATTCGCGCCAGGCGCAGCTTGCGCAGCACCTCGTAGCCGTCCATGTCGGGCAGGGTCAGGTCGAGGATGATCAGGTCGTAGTCGTAGAGCTTCGCCAGCTCGATCCCTTCCTCGCCCGAATCGGTGACATAGGTATTGAGATCGGCCTTTCGCAGCATCAGCTCCAGGCTCTCGGCCATCGCCGGATCGTCCTCGATCAACAGGATACGCATCTGCTCCCCACTCGTTTCGCCAAACCGCTTGCGACGAAAGTTAACAGCCGTTCGGTAAACGGAGGGTTACCAAGTCATCCGCCAACGCGGAACCTCATTCTGAGGCCCCGCGCCGCGTGTTGAGCTTGGTCACGCACAGGCCCTTGAGCCCGTAGCGCGAGAGGCTTGCCTTCCAGCTCTCCAGCTCCTCGTCGGTGAGGGCATAACGCTCGCAAGCCTCCCGGTGCGATATCAGGCCGCCTTCTACGGCTGCCACGACGCGCGCCTTGCGCCGCGGAACCCACCGCCGGATGCCCGGCGACGGCAGATCGGAACGCGTCATCCGTTCCCCATCGGGGCCGATGACGTATGGCACTGATCCGTTTTCTTCCATTGTCCTCCTGCACTGGCAGCCGATGCCCAAAGACCTTAAGTTGCCGGTCTTAAAGAGGCATGAAGGCGCTACGCCACCGCCAAGGCCGGAACACGGACGACACATGACCCGCCTCAACTCGCTCGGCATTGCCAGGCCCCCTGCGGCGACCCGCGTGGTCGTCGCCATGTCCGGCGGCGTCGATTCCTCCGTGGTCGCGGCCAGCCTCGCGCGCGAGGGCTACGAGGTCGTCGGCATCACGCTCCAGCTCTATGACCACGGCGCGGCGACGGGGCGGCGCGGCGCCTGCTGCGCGGGGCGCGACATCCATGATGCGCGGCGCGTCGCGGCCGAGATCGGCTTCCCGCACTATGTGCTCGACTACGAGACCCGCTTCCGCGAGTCGGTGATCGACGATTTCGCCGAATCCTATCTCGCCGGCGCCACGCCGATTCCCTGCGTGCGCTGCAACGAGCGGGTGAAGTTTCGCGACCTCATGGGTACCGCGCGCGAGCTGGGCGCCGACTGCCTCGCCACCGGCCACTACGTCCGCCGCGCCGAGGGCCCCGCCGGCCCCGAGTTGCACCGCGCCGCCGACCCGGTGCGCGATCAGTCCTACTTCCTGTTCTCGACCACGCGCGCGCAGCTAGGCTTCCTGCGCTTCCCCCTGGGCGAACTTGCGTCCAAGGACGAGACGCGCGCCATTGCCGCCGGGCTCGGCCTCGCCGTGGCCGACAAGCCGGACAGCCAGGACATCTGCTTCGTGCCGAACGGCAACTATGCCGCCGTGATCGAGAAGCTGCGCCCCGGAGCCGCCGAGCCGGGCGAAATCGTGCATCTCGACGGCCGCGTGCTCGGCCGCCACGACGGTATCCTGCGCTACACCGTGGGCCAGCGCCGCGGGCTGGGCATCGGCGGGGGTGAGCCGCTCTACGTCATCCGCCTCGAGCCGAAGACCCGCCGCGTCATCATCGGTCCGCGCGACGCGCTGGCGACCCGGCGCATCGCGGTCTCGGGGATCAACTGGCTGGGCGACGCCGCGTTCGAGGCCGCGCCGGCCGAGGGCTGGGAGGCCGCGGCCAAGGTCCGCTCCACCCGGCCCCCTGCCCCGGCGCGCATCCGCCCGCTCGGCGCCGGCTGCGCTGAGGTCGAGCTCGCCGCCGCCGAGGAGGGTGTTGCCCCCGGGCAGGCCTGCGTGTTCTATGGCGCCGAGGGGTCGCGCGTGCTGGGCGGCGGCTGGATCGGCCGCGCCTGATCGCGCCCCTGTTCCACGCCAGGGAGCCACCATGACCGATGTTGCCGCCGCGCTCGCGCCCGTTCTTGCCCATCTCGACGCCGACCTGGACAACGCGCTGAAGCGTCTCTTCGCGCTGATCCGCTTCCCGTCCGTCTCCACCGATCCGGCCTATGCCGCCGAGTGCCAGAAGGCCGCCAAGTGGCTGGCCGCCGACCTCGAGTCGATCGGCTTCGACGCGCGCGTCGCGGCGACCGAGGGCCACCCGATGGTGGTCGGCCACGACCTCTCGGCGGACGGGCCGCACGTCCTGTTCTACGGCCATTACGACGTTCAGCCCGCCGACCCGCTGGAGCTGTGGGAGCGCGACCCCTTCGATCCGGCCGTCGTCGCGCTCGAGGACGGCAGGCGCGTCATCTCGGCCCGCGGCGCCGGCGACGACAAGGGGCAGCTGATGACCTTCGTCGAGGCCTGCCGCGCCTGGCGCGCCGCGCACGGGGCGCTTCCC
>NZ_JBZSYN010000119.1:0-15330 GCF_058622915.1 Thermohalobaculum sp.
GCTCGTCCGAGATTCGCCTCGCGCTCCCGCAGGACGACGGCGATTTCGCCAGAGCCGCTGCCCGCTGTGTCGGCGTCGCCGAGTGCCGCAAGCACGATTCCGGCGTCATGTGCCCAAGCTACATGGCGACGCGGGAGGAAGCCTATTCGACGAGGGGCCGCGCACGGCTGCTCCACGAAATGACGCTGGGCGATGTGGTCGAGGACGGCTGGAAGTCGGAGGCAGTGCGCGAGGCGCTGGATTTCTGCCTCGCCTGCAAGGGATGCCGCAGCGAGTGCCCGGTACATGTGGACATGGCAGCCTACAAGGCCGAGTTCATGCACCATCACTACAAGGGCCGCCTGCGGCCGCGCGCGGCCTACGCCATGGGTCTGATCTGGTGGTGGTCGCGTCTTGGCAGCCACTTTCCGTCCTTCGTTAACGCCGTTACGCAAACGGCCCCGCTCTCCGGGCTCGCCAAGCGAGTCGGGGGCTTCGCGCCCGAGCGCAGCATTCCCCGCTTTGCAAATCCCGACTTCCGAACCTGGTTCCGGCGCCGGCAGAAGACGGGGGGCGGCAACGGCGAGGAAAAACGCGTCTTGCTGTGGCCGGACACCTTCAACTGCTACCTCACGACCGAGCCGCTGAAGGCCGCTGTGACGGTGCTCGAGCAGGCCGGCTGGCAGGTGGAGATCCCGCCGCGGCCCGTCTGTTGCGGACGGCCGCTTTACGCCCAGGGCTTCCTGGGTCTCGCCGACCGGCTGTGGCGGCGCACGCTGTCGACGCTGCGACCCTGGATCGACGCGGGCGTTCCCGTCGTCGGGCTCGAGCCGGCCTGCGTCGCGGCCTTCCGCGACGAGCTTTTGCAGATGTTTCCTGACGATGCTCAGGCGCAGCGCCTCTCGAGCCAGACTTTCCTGCTCAGCGAGTTCCTGCTCGAGAACGGCTACGAACCGCCCGCGCGCAAGGGCAGGGCGCTGGTGCATGCCCACTGCCACCACCACGCGGTCATGGGGGCGCAGCCGGAGGTCGATCTCTTGGAGAAGACCGGAATGGACGTCGAGTTGCTCGACGACGGCTGCTGCGGCATGGCAGGTGACTACGGCTTCCGCGCCGAGACCTACGACATCGCCATGCGGGCCGGCGAACGGGCCTTCCTGCCGCGGTTCAGGGAAGCCGGCGACGCCTGCTTCGTCGCGGACGGGTTCAGTTGTCGCGAGCAGGCTCGCCAAGCGACCGGTCGCGCACCGATCACGCTGCCCGAGCTCTTGGCGGAAGCGCCGAACGACCGCTGAGTCGCGGAAGGCGGCGCACCGCCGCGCGGCCGATCAGTCGGTCAACGCTGAGCAGTTTGGAGGATTTTTCCATGCTGCGAGGCTAACCAGCCCCGAACCACGATTCCCAATGTAACGGTGCGTGATCTCATCGGCGGCGCTAAGTGGGCGCAGGCTGCGCGCGGGTGGCATCTTCTTTACAGTGCCGCATGTATGTCGGCCCGATCGCGCGAAATCTTAGCCTGCAAAGGAGCGGGCAGAAGACCAGGCACCGCGTTTTCGAGATTGCACAATGCCACCCGACGGGCGGGCGGGCTTCACTTCGAGGCGATCAGGCCCGCGATCAGGGCGGCGACAGACCCGATGCCCAGGACCCCAAGGAACGATCGGTTCTTGATCAGCCACAACTCGCTGCTCGTCGAGCGGGCCCCACTGTCGAACCGGCCGTGAGCTCCGAAGTTGCCGTCCACGGTCGAGAACAGGTTGTCGTCTCCATCGGGTGCCGGCTCATCCGTTTGCTGACCATCGTAGGCCTTGCGGGCGAGGATCGAGTCGAGCCAGCTTGGCGTGAGCCTCTGGCCGAGGATTGTTTCGACCGAGACCCAGCCGAGCCAGAGCTCTCGACGCGGGTTGCGCACCGCGTAGTGAATCGCTTCCGCAGCCACTTCGGGCTGGTAGACGGGTGGCATTGGCTGCGGCCGCTTCGACATCTTGTTCCGGCCCCAATCGAATTGCGGCGTGTTCATCCCCGGCAGATGCACGGCAACGAGCTTTACCTGGCTGCCATTGTGGATCAATTCGCAGCGCAGGGAGTCCGTAAAGCCGACGATCGCGTGCTTCGCGCCGCAATAGGCGGACTGCAACGGAATCGACCGGTAGGCAAGGGCCGACCCGACCTGCACGATGGTACCCCGGTCGCGTTGGTTCATCCGCCTGAGCGCCGACATCGTACCGTGCACGAAGCCGAGATAGGTCACCTCGGTGGCGCGTTTGAATTCCTCGGGGGAGACTTCGAGGAAGGGGCCAAAGATGGTTGTCATCGCGGCGTTGATCCACACATCTATGGGTCCGAGCTCGCGCTCGATCCTCTCGGCCGCCTGCTCGACGGCTTCGGGATCGGCAACGTCGGCCGGACAGATAAGGGCCCGTCCGCCCGCTTGCTCGACCTCTGCTGCGGCGCGCTCCAGCCGGGCCCTGTTTCGCGCGATCAGCGCGACTTTGGCGCCGTCGGCCGCGAACCGCTGGGCCGTTGCGCGTCCCACGCCGGCGGAGGCGCCGGTGATGACAACCGTATCTAACATGCTGGTGAAACGTCCGATGCGCCGCGCGGTTCCGCCCGGGCTGATCGGGGCACGCGCGATGGAACCCGGTCTCGGCACCGCTCGTTTCTGGTGGTGAGTGCGTGCCCGAGGAGCGATCCCGCGCCGGGTGCGGGCGTATCCGCTCCTGATGCGCCTGCGGCCGCCGCGGGGCGGGAAGGACACCGAGACCGACCTGCCGACACCGACAAATTGGGACTGAGAGATCGAAGATGGAAAACGGACTTGGACGCAAGCGTTGGGCCATCGCCGAGGGATACATTCCCGAACAGAGCAACGGCCCACAGCCCCAGATGCTGAGCCACGAAACCGTGTGCCTGCTCAATACCGGCGATCGTGACGCCCGGGTCGCAATTACCTTGTATTTCGGCGACCGCGATCCGGTCGGACCGTACCGCCTGACAGTGCCCGCCCGCCGCACGCGGCATGTACGTTTCAACGACCTTGACGATCCGGAAGCGGTGCCAAAAGACACCGACTATGCCAGCGTGATCGAGTCCGATACTCCGATCATCGCTCAGCACACCCGGCTGGACTCGCGGCAGGCGGAGAATGCGCTGATGACCACGATCGCCTGTCCGTGCGATTGAGATGCCGCCGCCGCGCGCGGCTCTCGAAGCGGGCCTCAAAATTTCCCGCTGATGGAGCTGGGCAACTGTCTCTAGGCCGCCGTCAAGCTTGCTGGCCGGCTGTGGCGCGGAGTCAGCCGGGTCGGGCACCCGGAAACGGCCCGAGATAGCTCGCCCGGCATTCCACCTGAAAAAGATGATTGTAGAGCTGTGCCACCCACTGCTTGCCTTCGATCGTCTGTTCGAGGTAGCGCAGCCCCGCCCCGATGTAGGGTTGCACCTGCGACCAGAAGAACTCGGGGTATTTCTCGACCAAGTCCATGGGCGAGTTGTAGCCCAGCTTCTCCGCCACCCCGGTTTCGGCGAACTCCTGATAGAGACCGTTGATCTTGCGGTGGTAGAACGGGTCTCCCATCTGGCCGATCAGATCGGCCGCCCGGACCAGAGCCGGCTCCGTCTCGGTATCGGCATAGGCCGGGTCCTTGGGCACCGGGAACCGCGTGAAGTCGATCGCGCGCGCGATCCTTTCCTCGTCGATGTAGCTCGATGCCGCGAAGCGTTCGCGCGCGTAGATCATGCCCCGGTCAACGTGATAGGGCGCCATGATCGCGTCGGATGCACCGCGCGGGGGCGTCACCGTCTCTCCCGCCGCGTTTATCACGACCTGGCCGTCCCGGTCTCCCTTGCAGATGCCGCGCACATAGCCGATGTCGTGGATCAGCAATGCCACCGTGTAGTGGACCCAGTCCTCGGGCTGCAAGGCTTCCGAAATCAGGCGGCCCCGCATGATCTGCTGTCCGACCAGCGTCACCATCATGGTGTGCTCGGCATTGTGATACAGCGCATCCGAGTTGCCGAGCCGCTCCAGGACAAGGCGCGCGGCGCCGCCGATGAACGAAGCGTACTCCATCTTGCGGTCGGAAAAGTGCTGGAGATAGAGTTCCGACAGGTAATCTCCGAACGCGGATGCTACGACCGAAGTCGGATTGAACATAAGCGCCTCCCTGGGCGAGACGATCGATAGGTTAATTCATCAACCGCTGCACTTCACTGACTCTTTCGGCGGCGAAGATAGTCCCGCTTTCGTGCTGCCGGGCAGCGAGCGCGCCGTGTTCAGGCTGCCACGCTCCTGGGCATCGAGCATGTCGAGGAGACCGGTCTCCCAGTCCAGATACGCCCGGGCCGCAGCAAGGTTGCCGTGGTGCCGGTCGTGGGCGAAGAACAGGAAATCGATGCACTCATCATCCGCCGGATTGTCCGGACTGGCGGCCAGGCGGAGCCCGGCTTTCTGCCAGTCCGCCTCGGTGCCGGGGACAAACGAGATCGGCCCGCGATACGCCTCGGCCAGGTCGAGCGCGGCCGCCTCGGCGATGCCGCGCTCTCGCGCCACCAGCAGGACCTCGGAGGCGCCGGATAGATCCAGCCTTTCCAGCCGCGGGCGGATCGCCCACCGGGCGCGCGATATGTGCGCCGGCCGAAACGACATCGACGGAGACAAATCGATAAGCTTGGCGCCGGCGTCAAGGCGTGCGGTAACCTCGGTGCAGGCGACTTCCGCCAGGTGTGCCGCCGGGTCCACCACGGCCGGAGGAACCTTCCCGCGCGAGGCATCCGCGTCGAGAATCGCGACGTCGTGTCCCATGCCGCGGAGCCACAGGGCCGTCATCGCCGCTCGCAGGCCGGTGTCGTCGGAAAGGATTATTCTTGCGCCGCGCACCGCAACCCAATGGTCGGTCGCCTGCACGAGCTGACCGCCGGGGGCGTGCAGAGCGCCCGGAACATGCGCCGCGGCGAACTCCTCGGCCGTGCGCACGTCAAAGAGATAAGAGGTGCGCGACGAACCGCCCTGCCGCCCATCGACCGCGCCAGGCTCAATCAAGGGTATCCGCGCGGTCGCGATCAGGCGCCAGGCAACGTCCCGGCTGGCCGCGCGCTCGGCCGGTAAAAGTTCTGGCAGGGCGCCGGGCGCAGTTCCCCGGGCGAGCTCGAAGCCAGCCAGCTGCCAGCCTTGGGTGCCGTTCCTGAGGGCGACGACCTCGTTCGCCACGCCGAGATTGCGCAGGGTCTGCGCGCCGATGATCGAGCGGGTGCGTCCCGCGCAATTGATCACGATCCGGGTCTCCGGGCCAGCCCCGAGGGCAGGAAGCCGGTAGCCCAGTTCGGCGTTCGGGCAGCATCGGGCACCGGGCAGCGTCATGCTTCGGAACTCTTCCGGCGTGCGCCCGTCGAGGATAATCAGATCGTCTCCGGCCTCCTGTGCCGCCTTCAGCCCGGCCGGTGAAATCGAGGGCGTCTGCATCTCGTGCTCGACCAGTTCGCCGAAGGCCTTCGAGGCCACGTTGACCCCCTTGAATAGGGTGAACCCCGCCTCGGCCCAGCCAGCCGCGCCTCCCTCCATGACAGTGACGTCCGTGTAGCCGATTGCGGCCAAGCGGCATGCAGCCTTCTCGGCGACACCGTCGCCTTCATCCAGCACCACGCAGCGGACCGTCCGGCGCGGCATCAGTCGCGGTGCCATCATCTCAAGTCGACTGTAGGGTATGTTCACGGCAAAGAAGGGATGCCCCTCGCCGTACTGGCCATGTTCGCGCACATCCACGAGGGCGACCTCTCCCCCGTCCGAGAGCATCGCTTTGACTGCAGCGACCTCGGCGTAGCGCATCCCGCTCAGGCCTTTGTCTTGACGGTCATCTCCATGACCTTGCAGGTGCCCTTCTCGATGTCGAATGTCAGGCGCCTGTCCAGCGTCTCGAGCGGGCGGCCATAGAAATGCAGGTGGCGGATCGTCTGGTTGCCGCGGATTTCGACGCTATGCACGTCGTCGGGCAACATCGCGATGGCGTTGCCCGGCCCGACGGCGATCGTCTCGCGCGGGCGGACCTGGGCCTTGCCGGGGATCGAGCCGTCGTCGAGCCGGTCATAGAGCGTGTTGTGCTCGACGCCCTCCACTGCCGCGACGCAGGCCCAGGTGGTGTGATTGTGCGGCGGGATGCGCTTGCCGCCGCGCATCACATTGAGATAGAGCGAGATGCCCCTCCGCCCCTCCTGCCCGATCAGGTAGCGATTTTGCTTCTCGCCTTCGGCGGGCGAGGGGAAGTCCGTCTCGCACCAGATCTCCTTGTGAGCGGCGAGCTCGAGTACGCGGGCGCGGATGCCGTCCAGCACCTCGCGATCGATGGGCGCAGAATCAACCAGCTTGCGGGTGTCGGCGATAAGCATTGCAACCTGGCAGCCGCGCTCGGCAGCGGGATCGGTCATCGTCGGGCTCCGGGACACTTTTACTTTTCGGCAGTGTAGGGATACGCCTTGCGACTGTCGAGCGCCCCGGAAGCGCCGCGCTCTTGCCGAGCAGCCGGCGGTCCGAGGTGCGGTTGCGGGCCGGCCGCACGCTCGCGCTTTTCGCGTGGCTGCCGCCTCATGCGGTGGTATTTGGAATCGCACATGAACGGGCCGCCGGGTTCGCTGGGACGGCTTTGGCGACGACCGTGCCCGTCCGGTACCACGGGCAGGACGGATTCGGCATTGCGCCGATTGAGCGCGCTTTCGGCCGTGCTGTGGCTGCAACCTCCGTCCCGCGGTTCCAAGGGACTTAGGCAGCGGCGGCGGCTGATAATGCGAGCACCGCGGATATAAAGGAGCCGCCGGGCCTATCTCATCGGGTTCGGCCGCGTTACGCTGTCCTGACACGATGCAGCAGGGGAAGAGTAGGGCCACGATGCTCTCACCGGACGGACGGGTGGTGATGATCTCCGGCGCCAATCGCGGGATTGGCTTGGCGACAGCCAGGCTTCTCGCCGAGCAAGGCTATCTGCTCAGCCTCGGCGCCCGGGACACCGCAATGCTGGAGGCGGCGACGCACGGAATGCCTCGGGACCGGGTCTATCGCTGCCAATGGGAGGCGCAAGACGCCGCCACCTCGAAGTCCTGAGCCGCAGGCACGATCGATCGTTTCGGACGCCTCGACGCAGTCGTCGCCAATGCCGGCCTGTCACTGCCCGCACGCCTCGAGGACGAGGACGAAACAAATTACGACAAGATGTGGGAGGTTAATTTCAAGGGCCCACCGCGGCTGATCCGCGCCGCCTTGCCGGCGCTGCGGGCCGCAAAGACGGGCCGCGTGGTCGTGCTGGCGTCGCTCTCGGGCAAGCGGCTTCTCTCGGACAGTCTCGGCTATCCAGCCAGCAAGTTCGCCGCGGTTGCCCTGGCGCACGCCACGCGCCGCGCAGGCTATGCCGACGGCGTGCGCGCGACCGCTCTGTGCCCGGGCATGGTGGACACCGAGATGGTCGCGCACAGCAACACGCCCGTGAGCGAGTTCAAGATCGAGCCTGAAGCCATCGCGCGATCCGTCGAGTACCTCCTGAGTCTGCCGAACAGGGCGTCCGTTGCCGAGCTTCTGGTCAGCAGCCGGCTCGAGGCCTCGATCTAGCGTATCGGCGCAGGCCGTGATGGGCCATGCCGTCCGTTCGGGTTGGGCGGGGTCAGTTAGCCAGGCGTGGCAGCGAGACGATGGCCTTCAACCCCGGGGCGTTGGCTTCGAGCCGGATCTCGCCGCCATGCAGCTCGGCAATTGCCTGCGCCATGCTCAGGCCGAGTCCGCTGCCCTCTGTCGTGCGGCTGCGCTCGAGCCGATAGAGGCGGCGGAAGACGCGATCGCGTTCCTCGGGCGGAATGCCAGGCCCCGTGTCGGATACCGTCAGCAGGACGCGATCCTGCGTGGCCCGCGCGGCGAACGCTATGTCCGCGGGCGGCGGCGCATGCCGGATCGCGTTGGTCAAAAGGTTCGACAACATCTGCGCCAGTAGATCCCGGTCCCCCTCGACCGTCAGCACGGTACCATCCTCGATTTCTGACACGAAGCGGTGCCCCGCCTCTTCTACCGCCGGCTGAAACGCCTCGGCGACCGCCTCTACCAACTCGACCATGTCGGTCGGGCGGAAGCGGGTGCGCGGACTCCCGCCCTCGATCTGCGCGATGCGGAGCAGCGCCTGAAAGGTTTGCACGATCTGATCGCTCTGCTCCACCGCCTCGTCGATTACCGCCTCGATGCGCTGCGCTAGCTCGGGCTCACGGCGGATGCCTTCGAGCGTGCTTCTCAGCCGCTGGATCGGGGTCTTGAGATCGTGCGCAACGTCGGCCGAGACCTGCTTCAAACTGGCGACGTTCTTCGACAGCTGCCCCAGCATCGCATTGATCGAAGCTGCCACGCGATCCAGATCATCCCCCGGGCTCGAGGCGTCCTGCGGAACCCGGCGATCCAGCTCACCGGCAGCCACTTCATCGAGCGTGCGCGCAATCCCGCGAATTCGCGTCTCGGCGCGCCGCGCGAAGGCTGCGGCGCCGACCATGACGAGCACGAGGGCAATCCCAAGACCCCAAAGCGTCGCGGCAGCGAAGATCCTCTGGACGTCCTCGATCGAGTTCGTGCTGCGCGCCAGGATCAGGGTTCCCTTGCCGAGCCGAGTGCCCAAAGCCAGGTAATCCTGGTCGAGCCGCACGCCGTCGGTGGCGATCAGCGCGCTCTCGGAGACCGAGCGCCAGCCGACGAAGGGGTGTTTGAATATGGCATTGCCGGCGTGTCTCTTGTGCTTTTGGCCGGTGTAGAAATACAGCGTCTCGCCGCTCTCGATCAACGCATGCGCTTGCAGTTGCGCAATCAGGGCGTTCAGCCCCTGGGTTCGATAGGAGGCGACCAGGAACTCCGTTTCGTCCTCGATCTGGTCTTTGGTCCACTGCCTGAGGTCCTGCGCGATCAGCCAGTATGAGGCCAGGAAGGCGACCAGCATCGCCATCGTGGAAAGCCCGGTGATTGCCGCGGCAAGGCGGAATGTGGTCGACCGGAGAAAGGTCCGCCGCGGCTGCGCCGTCATGGCGCCCGGAGCGTGTATCCGGCGCCGCGGACGGTATGGATCAGCTCGGTCTCGAAGGGCTTGTCGACTTTTGAGCGGAGTCGGCTGATGTGAGTCTCGACGACATTCGTCTGTGGGTCGAAGTGAAAGTCCCAGACCGCCTCGAGCAACATGGTGCGGGTTTGCACGCGGCCTGCCCGGCGCATCAGATGCTCGAGCAGCCGGAACTCGCGCGGCTGCAGGTCGATGCGCTTGCCGCTCCGCGTGACCGTGCGTCGTAGCAGGTCCATCTCCAGGTCTCCCACCCGCAGGACATTGGTCTCGGCGCTCAGTTGCGGGCGGCGACCCAGTGCGTTGATGCGGGCGGACAACTCGGCGAAGGAGAAGGGCTTGACCAGGTAGTCGTCCGCGCCGGCGTTCAAGCCCTCGACCCGGTCGTCGACTCCGTCGAGCGCAGTGAGAAACAGGACCGGAACTTTGACCTTCGCCGCACGCAGCGTCTTTACCAGCGACAATCCGTCGAGCCCAGGCAGCATTCTGTCGACCACCAGGATGTCATAGCCTCCGGTGCTCGCCTGGATCAGTCCCTCGCGGCCCTCGGCCAGGTGATCGACGACGTGACCTTCCTCGGTCAGCCCCGACATGACGTAGCGCGCGGTCTGCTCGTCGTCTTCGATCAGCAATACTTTCATGCTCTACGTGCCTTCCCGGCCGACCGGCGAGGTCGATTATCGCAATCGCGGCCGCTCTTTCTCTGTTCGCCCCTCTTGCCGCCACAACCCTTGATCTGCCGATCCAGCGCCCTCGCCAGTCGCGTTTTTGGCCCCCGGTGCGATTGCTCTGCCAGCGGATATGGCAACACCCTCACCGAATATAGCCGCATTTCACAGCTACGGGATTTCCGTCGCGTTACAAGCCGCTAATCTTACTGCCTCGACGCGCGCGGGCAGGAGAGTGCGATTGCTGCCAGGGTTCAGCCGTATCGGGGGTGGCGCGCGCGGCCACATCCGGGGCACCGTAGGCAGCCGGATGACCCGCCGCAATCGTTACGGCATTAGCCGTGGTTGCGCGGGAACCTCTTTTGCCGCGCACAAAGGGAGAGTGTGCCATGTTCGGCAGATGCGGCGTGATCGACGCTGATTGTCAGGCCGGCGCAGATCGCTCGGCAGCAGGCTGCGGCATTTGGTTTTCGCAGGATGCGATAACGTGAAAAAAATCGTCGTCTTGCTCTTTATCGCCTGCGTAGGTGGCGCGGCCTGGTATTATTACCAGTTGCATCGCCCCGAGCAAGCAAGCCCCTATCTGACGCTCTACGGCAACATCGATATCCGCGACGTCGCGCTGGGCTTCCGGGTTTCCGGCCGAATCGAGTCGATGAAGTTCGAGGAGGGAGATTCTGTCGACAAGGGCGTCGTGCTGGCCGTCCTCGACAAGGAGCCGTTCCGCAAGGAACTGGCACTTCGGGATGCCGAGTGGGCCGAGGCGCAGGCCGCTCTCAGGAACGCCGAAAAGAACTACGAACGCCGCGCCGAGCTTCTCAAGCGCGGGACGATCTCGGAGAGCGCCTACGACGAGGCACTGGCCGCCCGCGACGAGGCCCGGGCCCGTGCGCGGACAGCCAAGGCGAGTCTCGACCTTGCGCAGGAGAACCTCGACGACACTGAGATCCACGCCCCCGACCGCGGCATCATCCTGACCCGTGTGCGCGAGCCGGGCTCCATCGTGGCGATGGGCGCGCCTGTCTACACCCTGGCACTGATCAGCCCGGTGTGGGTGCGGACCTATGTCGCGGAGCCCGATCTCGGCCAGGTCTACCCCGGGCAGCAGGCCACCGTGCGCACGGATAGCGGTGGCGTCTACAAAGGCCAGGTTGGCTTCATTTCTCCCCAGGCGGAGTTCACCCCCAAGACTGTCGAGACGACCGAGTTGCG
This sequence comes from Thermohalobaculum sp., assembly GCF_058622915.1. Classification (NCBI taxonomy): domain Bacteria; kingdom Pseudomonadati; phylum Pseudomonadota; class Alphaproteobacteria; order Rhodobacterales; family Paracoccaceae; genus Thermohalobaculum; species Thermohalobaculum sp. Next base: position 10,922 of record NZ_JBZSYN010000119.1, read on the forward strand.
CACCGACCTGGTCTATCGGCTCCGCGTCATCGTCGCCAATCCGGACGAGGGACTGCGCCAGGGGATGCCGGTCACCGTGATTCTCAAGAAACGGACAGCGGGATCCTGATGCCGGAGCCCATCGTCCGGATCGAGGGCTTAACCAAGCGCTTCAATGGCATGGACCATCCGGCGCTGAAGGCGATATCGGCCGAGATTGTGCCGGGGCGGATGACGGGCCTGGTGGGGCCGGACGGGGCCGGCAAGACCACCCTCATTCGGCATATCGTCGGCCTCATGCATGCCGATGAGGGAACAATCACAGTAGACGGACGAGACTACAGGACCGAAGCCGAGGCCATACACGAGATTACCGGCTACATGCCGCAGAAGTTCGGCCTTTACGAGGATCTCAGCGTCATCGAGAACCTGCGCCTGCATGCCGATCTACGCCCGGTCACCGGCGCGCGGCGGGCCGACAAGTTCGACCGGCTTTTGAACTTTACCGACCTGCGCGAGTTCCAGTCTCGCCTCGCCGGCAGGCTTTCCGGCGGCATGAAGCAGAAACTCGGTCTTGCCTGCGCGCTGATCGGCGATCCGAAGCTGCTTTTGCTCGACGAGCCCAGCGTCGGCGTCGACCCGATCTCGCGGCGCGAGCTCTGGCGGATGGTACAGGATCTGCTCTCCGACGGGATGGCCGTGCTCTGGTCGACTGCTTATCTCGACGAGGCCGAGCGCTGTGACACGGTCGTCCTGCTCAACGAGGGCGAGAAGTTGCATGACGGGCCGCCGGCGGACCTGCTCGAACAGGTCGCAGACCGCACCTGGCACGTCGAGGGCGCCCCCGAGGACGAGAGACGCGCCATGCTCATGCGCCTGTTGCAGCAGGACGCCGTCATCGACGGCGTGATCCAGGGCAGCGACATACGCATAGTTCTTCGAAAGGACGCCCCGAAGCCCGCGCTCGAGCGCGGCGAATGGCGCACGGTAGAGCCCCGCTTCGAGGACGCCTTTATCGACATCCTCGGAGGCGGCCCCGGCGGCCGCTCGGTGCTGGCCGAGCGCATGGCCGAAAAGCCGGCCGGGGACCAGCCGGTGATCGACGCCCGCGGCCTGACCAAGCGCTTCGGCGATTTCACGGCCGTGCGCGATAACAGCTTCCGCATTGGGCGGGGCGAGATCTTCGGCCTGCTCGGCCCGAACGGAGCCGGGAAGTCCACGACCTTCAAAATGATGTGCGGGCTGCTGCAGCCGACCGAGGGACAGGCCTTCGTCACCGGGTTCGACCTGAAGACCGCGACCTCGAGGGCGCGCGCGCGCATCGGCTACATGGCGCAGAAGTTCTCGCTCTACGGCAACCTCAGCGTGGCGCAGAACCTGACCTTTTTCTCCGGTCTCTACGGGCTTCGGGGCAGGGGTCAACGTCAGCAGCTCGAGCTGATGACGGAGATCTTCAATCTCGGGAGATTCCTTTCGATGAGTGCGGGCGAACTGCCACTCGGCTTCAAACAGCGCCTGGCGCTCGCCTGCGCCGTCATGCACCAGCCGGATGTGCTGTTCCTCGATGAGCCGACCTCGGGGGTCGATCCCATCACGCGGCGCGAGTTCTGGACCCACATCAACGCCATGGTGGAGAAGGGCGTGACCGTCATGGTGACGACGCACTTCATGGACGAGGCCGAGTACTGCGACCGTATCGGCCTGATCTACCGTGGCGAGAACATCGCAACGGGCACGCCCGACGACCTCAAGGCGCAGGCCGCCCGCCTCGCGCCCGAGCTGCAATCGCCCACGCTCGAGGACGCCTTCATCGCGCTGGTGCGCAACAGCGACGCCACACGTCTGCGCGGAGAGGCAGCATGAGGCGGCTTCTGGCACTGATCCGCAAGGAGACGCTGCAGATCGTGCGCGATCCCAGCTCGATCCTGATTGCCTTCGTGCTGCCGCTGATCCTGCTGTTCATCTTCGGCTATGGTGTCAATCTCGACACCAATCGCATCAGGATCGGCCTGGTTCTCGAGGATCGCACGCCCGACATCATGAGCCTGGCCACCGCCTTTTCCAACTCGCGCTTCCTCGACGTCACCGTGGCGCGCGACGAGCGCGTGTTCGAGGACGACCTCGTCGCTACCCGGCTACGCGGGATCGTGGTGATCCCGCAGAATTTCTCCGCCGAGGCGATCCTCGGGAACCACCCAGCCAGCCTTCAGGTGATCGCCGATGGCTCCGAGCCGAACATCGCCTCCTTCGTGCAGAACTATGCTCAGGGCGTGCTCCAGGTGTGGCTCAGGCACGAGGCGATCGACCGCGGGCTGGATATCGGCAATCCGGCGATCTCGGTCCAGCCGCGGGTCTGGTACAACCCGGCGCTCAAAAGCCGGAACTTTCTGCTTCCAGGTTCCATCGCCATTATCATGACGCTGATCGGCACCCTCCTGACCGCGCTCGTGATCGCCCGCGAGTGGGAGCGCGGCACGATGGAGGCGATGATGGCGACGCCGGTCTCCATCCTGCAGATTCTGCTTGGCAAGCTCATCCCCTATTTCCTGCTGGGGGTCGGCTCCATGAGCATCTGCTGGGTGGTCGCAATATTCTGGTACGGGGTCCCGTTCCGAGGCTCGTTCGCTGCACTTCTGGTTGCCACAGCCATATTCATGGTCGGCGCCCTCGGCCAGGGCCTGTTTATATCGACGGTGGCGCGGGACCAGTTCGTCGCCTCCCAGGCGGCGATTATGTCCGCCTTCCTGCCCTCATTCATGCTTTCGGGCTTCATCTTTGACATCGCGGCGATGCCCGAGCCGATCCGTATCCTCACGCACGCCTTCACCGCACGCTACTTCGTCACCAGCCTGCAGACGCTGTTCCTTGCCGGCGACATCTGGCCGCTGCTGCTGGAAAGCATGGGGGCGATGCTCGCGATCGGTCTTGCCTTCTTCGCGCTCACGGCGCTGAGGACCAAAAAGAGGCTCGACGCCTGATGCCGGCCAGCCGCATCCTGGCGCTCATGGTGAAGGAGCTGCTCAGCCTCTTCCGCGACCCCAAGGCGCGGATTGTGCTGATCGGGCCGCCGCTCCTGCAGCTCCTCATCTTTTCATTCGCCGCGACGCTGGAGGTAAAGAACGTCAGCCTCGCGGTGTTCAACCAGGACGCGGGCAAACACGGGACCGAGATCGTGCACCGGCTGGTTGGCTCGCCGACCTTCACACGGATCACCTTCGTCGACAGCCTGGCCCGAAGCCGGCAGTTGATCGACTCGCAAGAGGCCATTGCGGCCGTGCATATTCCGGCCGATTTCTCCCGCCGACTCGAGGCGAGAGAGAGTGCCACTCTCCAGCTCATCCTCGACGGACGGCGTTCGAACGCAGCGCAGATCGTCAGTGGCTATATCACCCGGATCGCCGCAGCCTATGGCCAGGAGGTCGAGGGCCGGCGCGGAGCGCAGCTGCCGCCTACGGTGATTGTCGAACGCAACTGGTTTAACGCTAACCTGCTCTATCTGTGGTTTACAGTGCCATCGCTGGTGGGGATCCTGGCCATGCTGGTCACTGTGATCGTGACGGCGCTGTCGGTGGCGCGCGAGCGCGAGCTCGGGACCTTCGAGCAGCTCCTTGTCTCTCCGCTGATGCCCTGGGAGATCCTGGTCGGAAAGACCGTGCCGGCAATGATGATCGGTGTGGCCGAGGGCATGGTGATCTTCGTCGCGGCAGTCACGGTCTTCGGCATCCCCTTCAGGGGCTCGTTCACGCTGCTGTTGCTCTCGATGCTCGCCTTCGTCACGTCGATCGTCGGCGTAGGCCTGTTCATATCGTCGCTCTCCAAGACGCAGCAGCAGGCAATCCTGGGCACATTCCTGTTTCTCGTGCCGGCGGTCACGCTTTCGGGCTACGCCGCTCCGGTCGAGAACATGCCGCACTGGCTGCAGGTCGCGAACCATGCCAACCCGCTGATGTATTTCCTGATCACCGTGAAGGGACTGTTTCTCAAGGACATGCCGGCGGCGGATGTCTGGGCGAACACCTGGCCGCTCTTGGTTATCGGTGCGGTCACGCTGCCGGTTGCCGGATGGATGTTCAAACGGCGCCTGGAGTGATCTCGGGCGATCGCCACCGGTGAGGTTCACCCCTATCGTGGTTGATCGCGAGTGGCAAAGGCGCCTAACAGGCTGTTGAAGAAGTGGGTGGCGCTCGTGCTGATGGCGTGATTCACTCGCTCTGGGGAACCGGGCGAGGTGGTGATGCGAGGTTGGGAGGGAAGGTCGGGAGAGCTGTTCTCGTATGTTGATCTTGAGGGGCGGGTTCGGCGGGACCATCCGCTGCGGGCGATCCGTGAACTGGCGAACACGACGCTGGGGCGGCTCTCGGGCGCCTTCGCGGGGCTCTACTCCGGCATGGGGCGGCCCTCGATCGCGCCGGAGATGCTGCTGCGGGCGA
>NZ_JBZSYN010000120.1:0-5960 GCF_058622915.1 Thermohalobaculum sp.
GTGGCGAGGTGGCTCGACATCGTGTTCTGGATGACGCCCAGGCGCACGGCGATCTCGCCCGCGAGAAGCCCGCCCGGCTCGGCCTGCACCAGCAGGCGGAAGGCAGCAAGCCGGGTCGCGTTGGCCAGCGCGTCGAGGGAGTCGAGGGCGCGTTCACTATCCATAAATCGACAAATCCCGATATTTCGATAAATGTCAAGTGAAGGCCCGTCGCCGGTCGCACGAGCGCCCCCACCCGCACCGGCACGCGGCGGCCGATCTCCTGTCAATCCGAGCGGCCGCGCCGGTCGTCTGTGTCGCGGCGTCGCCCCCTTTCAATCGGGGGCGAACTGCGCGACTCTGGCGTGCTCAGGACAGGCAGGTCCGCGGCGACGGCAAGGGACGATCCGGCGGGATGACGCACTTCCGCAGATGGGCAGGCAAAAAAAAGGCGCTCCCCGAAGGGAGCGCTGAAGGTGTTGAGGCAGGTTTCATACAGGCAAGAAACCTATCGAGCAGTGTGGGTATCATACGCAAATGCGCAGAGTGCAGCAAGAGGCTTTTAAGTCTCGGATTCAAGACTCTGATAACGACGGGTAATCGCGCCTGCGTTTCGTCTTGGATTGCAATCTTCATATTGGCCGCCGCCGCGGCGCCGGCCGCAGCGGCGCCCGCCTTCGGCATCGCCATGCACGGGGCGCCGGCGCTCAAGCCCGGCTTCACGCACCTGCCCTATGCGAACCCGGACGCGCCCAAGGGCGGGCGCGTCGTCTATGGCGAGGTCGGCAGCTTCGACAGCCTGAACCCCTATATCCTCAGGGGCCGCGCGCCCTGGGGGGTGAAGGCCTACACGGTCGAATCGCTGATGGCGCGCAGCTGGGACGAGCCGTTCACGCTCTACGGCCTGCTCGCCGAGTCGGTCGAGACGCCGCCCGACCGCTCCTGGGTCGAGTTCACGCTGAGGCCCCAGGCGCACTTCTCCGACGGCTCGCCGGTGCGCGTGCAGGATGTCATCTGGTCGCTGGAAACCCTTGGAACGAAAGGGCATCCAGCCTACCGCAACTCCTGGAACGCGGTCGAGTCGATCAAGCAGACCGGCCCGCGCAGCCTGCGCATCAGCTTCTCCACGCCGAACCGCGAGCTGCCGCTCATCATGGGGCTGCGCCCGATCCTGAAGAAAGCGCAGTGGCAGGGCCGCGACTTCACCAAGCCGGGGCTCGAGCCGGTGATCGGCTCGGGTCCCTACGTGGTCGACAAGTTCGAGCCCGGCCGCTTCATCACCTTCAAGCGCAACCCGCACTACTGGGGGCGCGACCTCGCGGTCAACCGCGGGCTCTACAACTTCGACAAGATCACCTACGAATATTTTCGCAATTCCGAGGCGTTGTGGTCCGCAGTTAAAGCGGGTGACGTGTCCGTCTTCTACGATTCTGACCCGGTGCGCTGGGCCGAGGGCTATGACTTTCCCGCCGCCCGCGACGGTCGGCTGAAGCGCGGCGAGATCAGCCACGGCCGGCCCACCGGCATGGACGGGTTCGTCTTCAACACCCGCCGCGCCATCTTCGCCGACCGCCGGGTGCGCCGCGCCCTGGCCCTGAGCTTCGACTGGAAGTGGATCAACCAGCGCCTCTACCGCGGCCAGTACAAGCGCATCGAGAGCTATTACGACAACTCACCGCTCGGCTTCTCCGGACCGGCCAAGGGGCGCGAGCGCGCGCTGCTCGCCCCGTTCGCCGATTCGCTGCCCCCGGGCACGCTGGCGCATGGCTGGCGCCCGCCCGAATCGGACGGCTCGGGCCGCGACCGGGACAACCTGCGCAAGGCGGCGCACCTGCTCGCCCAGGCCGGCTGGCAGGTCGATGGCAGCGTCCGCCGCAATGCCCGCGGCGAGCCGTTCCGATTCGAGATCCTGGTCAATTCCACCGACGACGAGACGCTCGCCTCGCTGTGGAGCGAATCGCTCAAGCGGCTGGGCATCGAGGCCAGCGTGCGCCGGGTCGACGACGCCCAGTTCGAGGAGCGCCGGCGCACCTATGACTACGACATGACGGTCAACCGCTGGTACCTCTCGCTCAGCCCCGGCACCGAGCAGCGCCTCTATTTCGGCAGCGCCGGGCGCACCGAGCCCGGCACGCGCAACTACATGGGCGTGGCCGACCCGGCGGTGGACGCGATGATCGACGCGCTGCTCGCGGCGAAGAGCGAGGAGGACTTCACGGCGGCCGTGCGCGCGCTCGACCGGGTGTTGAGCTCGGGCGTCTACGTGATCCCCTTCGGCTACCTGCCGACCGACCGCGTCGCCTGGCAGGCAGGCTTCGCCAAGCCCGACCGCGATCCGCTCTACGGCTATCGGCCCGAGGTGTGGTGGAAGCGGTAAGGCGGGGGCACGGCGCCTGGCAGCGGGCTGGCCGGGCGCCCCGAACACCGCGCCCGCCGCGGCGTGCCCGATCACTCACGTGATCTGCCTTGTAGGACAAGGACTTGGCTGTGTGTCCACGTGTGGACACCGGCACCGCCGGGGGCCGAGAGGCGCTAGGACTGCGCGGCCGCGGCCTTCTCCGCCGCCTCGTCCATGGCCGCCAGCGTCGCCTCCCAGGCCAGCAGGATCGAGGCGTGGCGGTTCTTGTAGTCGCGCGCGGGCTTGAGCACCTCGAGCCCGTCGAAGGGCGCTTCGGGCGCGGGCCCGCCCTCCTTGATCATGGCGCGCAGCTGGTCGCGGCCCCTGGCGATCTCGTCGCGCGTGCGCCCGATCACCTGGCTGCCCAGCACCGAGGCCGAGGACTGGCCCAGCGCGCAGGCCTTCACGTCCTGGGCGAAGTCGGCGATCTTTCCGTCCTCGATGCGCAGGTCCACCGTGACGGTCGAACCGCACAGCGGCGAGCGCTTCATCGCCGAGCCGTCCGGGTGCTCCAGCCGTCCGACATGCGGAATCGACGCCGCCAGCGACAGGATGCGCTGCGAGTAGAGCTTCATCAGGTCTTGATCGGCAGCCGTCATGGTCCCTTCCGTGCCCGCAATCTAACCGCTAGATAGCCCTTGACGTGCCACGCGAAAAGCCCCGCAGGCCCGAGAGGGACGCCCCGCATGCCCGAGATACCGTTCGACCCGGCCACGCTCGCCTATGACGACCGCGGCCTGATCCCCGCCATCGCGCAGGACGCGAAGTCGGGCGAGGTGCTGATGATGGCCTGGATGACCGCCGCCGCCGTGGCCGAGACGCTGAGGACGGGCCATGTTACCTACTGGTCGCGCTCGCGGGCCGAGCTGTGGCGCAAGGGCGAGACCTCGGGCCATGTCCAGCGCCTGGTCGAGCTGCGCGTCGACTGCGACCGCGACTGCCTGCTGGCGTTGGTCGAGCAGACCGGCCCCGCCTGCCACACCAACCGCCGCTCGTGCTTCTACACCGCCGTGCGCGCCGGCGCGGAGGTCGAGATCCTGGCGCCGGAGCCCGGCGCGTGAGTCGCGGGCGTGCCGCAGACAGCTGGTCGGACCGGCTCAGCCCCGAGCGGCTGAAGCGCATCGCCCTGGGCCTCGCCGTGGGCGCCGCCGGGGGCGCCGTCGCGCATGCGCTCCACGTGCCGCTCGCCTGGATGCTGGGGGCGCTGTTTGCCACCATGGTCGCGCGCATGTCGGGGGCGCCGGTCGACGTGCCCATGTGGGTGCGCGCCAGCTTCCTGGTGCTGATCGGCCTGTTCCTCGGCGAGAGCTTCGAGGGGGTGCAGGCCTCCGAGTTGCTGAAATACCCGCTGACCATCGCCGCGGCGATGCTCTACGTGCCGGTGGCCGCGGTCTGCGCCTATGCCTTCTACCGCCACGTGGCGGGCGAGGCGCGCATGACGGCGGCGTGCTCCTCGATCCCGGGCGGGCTGATCTCGGTGACGCTGATGTCGGGCTCGCTGGGCGCCGACGAGCGCAACGTGGCGCTGGCGCAGTCCTTCCGTATCGCCATCGTGGTGTGCATGGTCCCTGGCATCGCCTTCGGGCTGCTGGGCTATCCGACGCCCGCGCGCGCCGGCTTTGCCGCGCACGCCCTGATCGGGCTGCCCGATTTCGCGATCATGCTCGCGGCGGGGCTGGCGACCATGTGGGTGATGATTCGGCTCGGCATCCCGATCCCCTTCATGATCGGCCCGCTGGTGGCCAGCGGGGTGCTGCGCATGGCCGGGGTGATCGAGGGCGTGCTGCCGCACTGGCTGGTCGAGGTGGCGCTGGTGGTCACCGGCTCGGCCATCGGCTCGCGCTTCCACGGCATCACGGTGCGAACGCTGCTGCGCTTCGGGCTCGTCAGCCTGGGCGGCACGGGGATCCTGCTGTCCGTGTCGGCGCTGTTCGCGCTCGCGGTCTCGTCGGCAACGGACCAGTCGTTCCTGTCGGCGCTCCTGGCCTATGCGCCGGGAGGGGTGGCCGAGATGAGCCTGATCGCCATCGCCATCAATGCCGATCCCGGCTTCGTCGCCATCCACCACGTCGCCCGGATCGTCTTCGTCATGCTCTCGGTGCCGACCATGGCGATGGTCGTCGGGCGGCTGCGGCCGGGGGCGTGACGTACGCCGTGGGTCCTGGCCCCCGAGCCGGGACCTCCCTGGCGCGGTTCCGGCATGCGGCCCCGGATCAGGTCCGGGGCCGGGCCTTTGCCGAACTCACACCACCCGCGCCAGCGCGTGCCGCTTCTTGCCGGCCGACAGCTTGACCGGGCTCGCCAGCGCCGCGCGGTCGAGCACGAGGCCGGCATCGCGCACCGGCTCGTCGTTCAGCCGCGCGCCGCCCTCGGCGATCAGCCGCTTCGCCTCCTTGCCCGAGGTGGCGAGACCCGAGCGCACCAGCAGCTGCACCAGCGAGATTCCGTTCGCCACTTCGTCCGCGCTCAATTCTAGGGTTGGCAAGTTCGTTACGTAGCCCTTTCCTGAAGCCTGGACCGATGGCAGGATGACGCTTCCGCGGCCTTCGAAGACTTCCCGCGCCGTCGCTTCTGCCGCCGCGGCCGCCTCGCGGCCATGCGCCATGGCGGTGGCCTCGGTCGCCAGCAACTTCTTCGCCTCGTTCAGTTCCTGGCCCTCGAGCGCTTCCAGCCGGGCGATCTCGTCGAGCGGCAGCGTGGTGAACAGGCGCAGGAACCGGCCGACATCGGCATCCGCGGTGTTGCGCCAGAACTGCCAGTAATCGTAGGCGCTCAGCATCTCGGCGTTCAGCCACACCGCTCCCTGCGCCGTCTTGCCCATCTTGGCGCCGCCCGCCGTGGTGATCAGCGGCGAGGTCAGGCCGAACACCTCCGCCCCCTCCACCCGGCGCGTCAAGTCGATGCCGTTGACGATGTTGCCCCACTGGTCCGAGCCGCCCATCTGCAGCCGGCAGCCGGTGCGCCGATGGAGCTCGAGGAAGTCGTAGGCCTGCAGCAGCATGTAGCTGAACTCGAGGAAGCTCAGCGTCTGCTCGCGGTCGAGCCTGAGCCTGACCGAGTCGAAGGTCAGCATGCGGTTGATCGAGAAATAGCGCCCATAGTCGCGCAGGAAGGGGATGAAGTCGAGCCCGTCCAGCCACTCGGCATTGTCGATCATCACGGCATTGCCGCCCGCCTCGCCGAAGCTGACGAAGCGGGCGAAAACGGCGCGGATGCCGGCCATGTTGGCGGCGATCTGGTCTGCCGTCAGCAGCTGGCGCGCCTCGTCCTTGCCCGATGGGTCGCCGACCTTCGAGGTCCCGCCCCCCATCAGCACGATCGGCTTGTGCCCGGTCTGCTGCAGCCAGTGCAGCATCATGATGCTGACCAGGCTGCCCACATGCAGCGACGGCGCGGTGCAGTCATAGCCGACATAGGCCGGCACCTCGTCCGCCATGAGCACCGTGTCGAGCCGCTCGAGATCGGTGCAGTCCTGCATGTAGCCGCGCTCGAGCATCACGCGCAGGAACTCGGCTTTCGGCTGGTAGGTCATGGCCTGCTCTCGTATGGTCCGGCGCGGGTTCTATAGCCGATATGGCGGCGA
>NZ_JBZSYN010000121.1:0-17607 GCF_058622915.1 Thermohalobaculum sp.
GCAGGAAAAACGAAGCTGACACCCCCATCATCGGGAAAAGACCAAGCTCCCCCTAGAGGGCCAATATGCCAACAGTCCATCCCTCACAAAGGACCAGACCGCCCGCATATCCCTTCAAGTTCACAATACTGTCAAAGAGCGAGGCGAAAACGCGACTGTGCTGGCTACCCAGCCCAACCGCTGCTCGTTATCGCCTGAAGTCCCGGCTTGCCGCCGGTGCCCACCCTATATGGCACCGGTGCGGGGGTCGTCAACAGGGGAGTTCGGCCGCGTTGTCATTTTTCCGTCACGGGCGACAACTGCTAACGTCGCGGCGGGAAAATCCGGCCGCTTGTGCGGCCCGCATGGAGTAAGTAAGGAATCGCCGGGCGCGCAGGCGGGCGGCCGCGTGAGGAGAGGTCTTGACGGCTCGGTCCCACAAGCGGCTCGGAGGCATCCTGTTTGACAAGGACGGGACCCTGTTCGACTTCGCGCGGACCTGGGGCCGGTTCACCGAGTTCATGCTCGAGCGGCTCGCGCCGGACCCCCAGACCCGTGCCGAGATGGCGCGGGCAGTCGGCTACGAGCCCCAGGCCGGACGCTTCGCGGGCGGCTCGGCCATCGTCGCAGGGACCAACGCCGACATCGCGGCGCTGTGGGCCGCGTTCCGCCCCGACCTCGGCGCCGGCGGCGTCGAGCGAATGCTGGAGGACGCCGTGCTCGCCTTGTCCGGCGATCCCGCCTTCCTGGTCCCCGCGGTGCCGGACCTGCCAGGCCTGATCGGCGAGCTGCGCCGCATGGGCTACCGCCTCGGCGTCGCCACGCACGACCTCGAAGGGGCCGCCCGGGCGCAGCTGAAGATGGCCGGCGTCAACGACGCCTTCGACTTCGTCGCGGGCTACGACAGCGGGCACGGGCTGAAGCCCGGCCCCGGCATGCCGCGCGCCTTCGCGCGGACGATCAACCTCGAGCCGGCGCGGATCGTCATGGCGGGCGACAGCCGGCACGACCTGGAGGCGGCGCGCGGCGCGGGCTTCGGGCTGGTTGTCGGCGTTTTGACCGGGCCGGCAACGCGCGACGAGCTCGCGCCCTTCGCCGACCGGGTCCTGCCCTCGATCGCCGGGCTTCCCGCGCTACTTGCCGAGCGGGACGGATGAGCCGCTGAAGACTCGGGTGCCCTGTTCAAAATGCGACATGATCTGACGCAGACCGGCGGGACTCGGCCCCCTCGCCCTCCGAGGGTCGACGAGTCATACACTGCAGACCAAGCGAGATCGGCATGACCAACACCGCGGACGAAGCCGCCAACGGACCGACGCGTCGGCGCCGGGCCGGCGGTCGCGCGGGACACGCGCGGCGCGCCGGCAGCGGCCCGATCACGCAACTGCCGTGGCGGATCAACGAGCTCCTCGACGCCCCGACTGAGCCGCTGACCGAGGAGGGCGTGCGGGCGATCGACGACGGCGCCATGCGCATCCTCGAGGAGATCGGCATCGATTTCCTGCACGAGGAGGCGCGCGCGCATCTGAAGGCGGCAGGTGCCGAGGTGGAGCCAGGCTCGGTCCGGGTGCGCTTCGACCGCGCCCTGGTACGCGAGATGCTCGCCCGGGCGCCCGCCCAATTCACCATCACGCCGCGCAATGCCGATCGCCAGATCGCCATCGGCGGCCGCAACCAGGTCTATATCAACGTCTCGAGCCCGCCGAATTGCTCGGATCTCGATCGCGGACGGCGCTCGGGCACGCATGAGAGCTTCCGCGACCTGGTCAAGCTCAGCCAGTTCTTCAACTGCATTCACCTTTTGGGTGGCTACCCGGTCGAGCCGGTCGACCTGCACCCGTCCATCCGCCACCTCGATTGCATCCGCGACAAGCTGGTGCTGACCGACAAGGTGGTGCACTGCTACAGCCTCGGCACCGAGCGGGTCGAGGACGCCATGGAGATGGTGCGCATCGCCGGCGGGCTGAGCCACGAGGAGTTCGAGGCCACGCCGCGGATGTACACCAACATCAACTCGTCGAGCCCGCTGGTGCACGACTGGCCGATGCTCGACGGCGCCATGCGCCTGGCCAAACGCGGCCAGCCGGTGATTGTCACGCCCTTCACGCTGGCGGGCGCCATGGCTCCGGTCACGCTGGCGGGCGCCGTGACGCAACAGACTGCCGAGGCGCTTTCGGCCATCGTTCTGCTTCAGCACCTGCGCCCCGGGGTCCCCGTGGTCATGGGCTCGTTCACCTCGAACGTGGACATGAAGTCGGGCGCCCCGGCCTTCGGCACCCCCGAATACATGCGCGCGACACAGATGTCGGGGCAGATGGCGCGTTTCTACGGCCTTCCGCTGCGCGCCACGAACGCTTGCGCGGCGAACTGCCCCGACGCCCAGGCCGCGTGGGAGAGTGCCTTCTCGCTGTGGGCCTGCACCTCGGCGCACGCAAACATCGTGTACCACGCGGCGGGCTGGCTCGAGGGCGGGCTGTGCGCCTCCTACGAGAAGTTCGTCATGGACTGCGAGACCATCCAGCAGCTCATGGCCTACAACACACCAGTCGCCACCAGCGAAGACGACATCGCCCTCGACGCCATCCGCGACGGCTACCAGACCCGCCACTTCTTCGGCGTGCAGCACACGCAGGAGCGCTACGAGACCGCCTTCTACAGCCCGTTCCTGTCGGACTGGCGCAACTACGAATCCTGGGAGCAGGCCGGCGCGCAGCAGACGCCCGAGCGCGCCAACCGCATCTGGAAGGCGATCCTCGCCGAGTTCGAGCCGCCGCCGATGGACCCCGCGGTGCTCGAGGAGCTCGACGGCTTCGTCGCCCGGCGCAAGGCCGAGGGCGGCGCCCCGACCGACTTCTGAGCCCCCGCGCACCGGCACACCCGCACCCTTCAACAGCAAGAGACGGGCACCAGCATGAGGATCGGCTTTATTGGCCTCGGCAATGTCGGCGCGAAGCTCGCCGGCTCGCTTCTGCGCAACGGCTGCGATCTCGCCGTGCGCGACCTGAACGAACGGGCGGCACGCCCGTTCCTCGAGCGCGGCGCGACATGGGCGGAGAGCCCGTCCGCCATGGCCGAAGCGGCGGATGTAGTCATCACCTGCCTGCCCTCGCCGGCCGCCTCGGCGGCGGTGCTGGAGGCGCCGGACGGCCTGCTGGCCGGGCTCGGCGCCGGCAAGACCTGGATCGAGATGTCCACGACCGACCAGGCCGAGGTGACGCGGCTGGGGGCCCGGGTCGCCGCCCTGGGCGCCGAGGCCGCCGACTGCCCGGTCTCGGGCGGCTGCCACCGGGCGGCCACGGGCAACATCTCGATCTTCGCCGGCTGCGAGCGCGCCACCTTCGAGCGCATCCTGCCGCTGCTGAAGACGCTGGGGCGGCGCATCCTGCACACCGGTCCGCTGGGTTCGGCCTCGGTGCTGAAGGTGATGACCAACTACCTGGCCACCGCCAATCTGCTGACGCTGTGCGAGGCAATGGTGACGATGCAGCGCGCAGGGATGGACCTGGCCACGACCTACGAGGCGATCCGCATCTCCTCGGGCAACTCCTTCGTGCACGAGACCGAGAGCCAGGTGATCCTGAGCGGCTCGCGCGACATCGACTTCACCATGGACCTGGTGCTCAAGGACATCGGCCTGTTCCACAAGATCGCCGAGGCGCACGGCGTGCCGCTGGAGATCAGCCCGCTGATGATCGAGATCTTCAAGGACGGCCAGGCGCGCTATGGCACGCGGGCCAACTCCGACGACATCATCCGCCGGCTGGAGGAGGCAAGCGGGGCCGACGTGCGCGCCCCCGGCTTCCCCGCCGAGATGATCGACGACGAGCCCGAGGCCGAGGGCAACGAGGTCGTGCCCAGGCGGGCTTGAGCCGCATCGAGCACTGCCTCGGCGACCAGGGCCGCGCGCGACGGGGTCCAGACCGGGCCGACAGGCGGCAGGTGCACGAAGGCGACGAGAGGAGCCGAGGTGCCCAGCGCCGCCCAGTAGGTGGTATCGCAGACATAGCCGCCCGCGTCCGCGGACAGGCGCAGCGGCAGCCCCCGCGCCACGGCCGCGGCATGGGCCGCCGCCCAGGGCCAGCGGCCCAGCCGGAGCGGCGGCCCGCCCACGCCCGCGAGCGGCCCGGCGCGGCCCAGCCGCTCGAGCCGGGGCACGGGCTGGGGCGTCAGCCCGGCGAGCAGGACGATCCGGGGACGGTGCCGGGCGATCAGCTCGCGGATGGCGCGGGCGGCGCGCGCGTGCTCGACCGGCAGGCGGGCCACATCCACCCCAGGGCGGCGGTCGGCAAGCAGGCGCACCGCCTCCCAAGACGAGTTCTCGGGCCAGTGGTCGAAGGGCTCGAAGCCGGTGGCGAGGATTCGCGGCATGGGCCATTGGTGCGCCGGCGCGGCGCGCGGGGCAAGGCACCCCTTCGCGGCAGCGGCCTTGCTCATGGCGGGATTCTGCCTGACAGTTCGGGGCAAGGAGGCGGCCCATGCGCTATCTTCTCTTCCTCCTGCTCGCCGCCGGCACCGGCACGGCGCTCTACTTCGCCCTGACGGCGCCGGCGCCGGTGCCCGAGGCGAAGACCTTCGAGACATCGGCCGGCGCGGTGCGGGTCGAGCGGGTCGCGGGTACGTTCTCGCACCCCTGGGCAGTGGCCTTCCTGCCCGATCGCACGATGCTAGTCACCGAGCGCGGCGGCAGGCTGTGGCATGTGCGCCGCGACGGCCGGCGCGAGCAGGTGACGGGCGTGCCCAAGGTCCGCGCCGTCGGGCAAGGCGGGCTTCTCGACGTCGTGGTCGCGCGCGACTTCGCCAAGAGCCGCGACATCTTCCTCAGCTATGCCGAGCCGCATGGCAAGGCCAGCACCACGGCCGTCGCCTCTGCCCGGCTCGACGCCGCCGGCACGAAGCTTCAGCACCTGCGCGTGATCTTCCGGCAGAAACCGGCGATGCAGTCCTCGGTCCACTACGGCGGGCGCATCGTCGAGGCGCCTGACGGCACGCTCTGGGTGGCGCTGGGCGAGCGGGGCCAGGCGATTCAGGCGCAGAACCCGCTGAACGACCTGGGCAAGATCGTGCGCATCGGGCGCGACGGCTCGATCCCCCGGGACAACCCCTTTGTGGCCGGCATTGCCGCGCCCGAGATCTGGTCCTACGGCCACCGCAACCCGCAGGGCGCGGCGCTGGACCCCAGGACCGGGGCGCTGTGGATCGTCGAGCACGGCCCCAAGGGGGGCGACGAGCTGAACCGGCCCGAGGCGGGCAAGAACTATGGCTGGCCGGTGATTACCTACGGCACGGACTACAACGGCATGAAGATCGGCGAGGGCACGCACAAAAAAGGCATGGAGCAGCCGGTGCACTACTGGGACCCCTCGATCGCGCCGTCGGGCCTGGCGATCTACTCGGGGCGGCTGTGGCCGCAATGGGCCGGCGACATCTTCGTCGGCGCGCTGAAGGCGAAGATGCTCGTCCGGCTGGCGCGCAGCGGCGACAGGATCACCGGCGAAGAGCACCTGTTCAAGGGCGTCTACGGCCGCATCCGTGACGTGCGCGAGGGGCCTGCGGGCGCGCTGTGGTTCCTCACCGACGAGGACAAGGGCGCGCTCTACCGCGTGCGCCCTGCAAAATAGCATCTTGCGGGATGCGCTAAGGGCGCTAGCGTGCTGACATGAAGATACCGTTGACACCCTTGGTGGCCGGCCTGCCCGCCGCGGTGCCCTTCGTCGGGCCGGAGAAGCAGGAGCGTGAGCGGGGCCGCCCGTTCGCCGCCCGCATCGGCGCCAACGAGAACGTGTTCGGCCCCTCGCCGCTGGTGGTCGAGGCGATGCAGCGCGCAGCCCCCGAGATGTGGATGTACTGCGACCCCAACAACCACGAGCTGGGCGAGGCGCTGGCCGAGGCGCACGGCGTCGCGCCCGAGTGCATCGTCGTTGGCGAAGGCATCGACGGGCTCTTGGGCAACACGGTGCGGCTCTTCGTCGAGCCAGGGCAGAAGGTGGTGACCTCGGCGGGCGCCTACCCCACCTTCAACTACCATGTGGCGGGCTTCGGCGGCGAGCTGGTGCGCGTGCCCTACCGCGACGACGCCGAGGACCCCGAGGCGCTGGCCGAGGCGGCGCGCGCCAGCGGCGCCCGGCTGGTCTATCTCGCCAACCCCGACAACCCCATGGGCACCTGCCACGAGGCCGCACGTGTCGCGGCGCTGATCGAGCGGCTGCCCGAGGCATGCATCCTGTGCCTCGACGAGGCCTATCTGGAGTTCGCGCCCGACGGCACCGCGCCCGCCTGGGACACGGCCAACCCGCAGGTGATCCGCTTCCGCACTTTCTCCAAGGCCTACGGGCTGGCCGGGCTGCGCGTCGGCTACGCCGTGACGGCCCCCGAGACGGCGGCCGCCTATGACCGCATCCGCAACCATTTCGGCGTCAGCCGCATGGCGCAGGCGGCGGCGCGGGCGGCGCTGGGCGACGACGCCCACCTCGCTGCCGTGCAGACAGCGGTGAGCGCGGCGCGCATCCGCCTGTGCGAGATCGCCCAGGCCAACGGGCTGGCGAGCCTGCCCTCGGCGACCAACTTCGTGACCGTCGACTGCGGCCGGGACGGCGATTTCGCCCGGCGCGTGCTGGCCGGGCTGATCGAGCGTGACATCTTCGTGCGCATGCCCGGCGTGGCGCCGCTCGACCGCTGCATCCGGGTCACGGCGGGTCGGGCGCGCGACCTCGAGCTGTTCGCCGCGGCCCTGCCCCAGGCGCTGGCCGACGCGCGGGGCTGACGCGTTAAATCCCGATACGGGACAGGGCGTGTCATTAAAGCGGCCCCGCATCCGGCGCTTACCTAAATCTGACGCGACCTTAACTGCCATTCCGAGGCCCCCTGCGGCTCACTCCCCCGAACGGAGTGACAATCCCGCAGGGAGATCGCATGAAAACCATCCTCGGTCTGTGGGGCGCGGTGCTGATCGTGGGCCTCGCCGGCCCCGCCCGCGCCGACGATCAGGCGCGCGGCTGGAAATGGCTGGCGCAGAGCGACCAGATCCAGTCCCAGAGCACCTTGTGGGACGACCGCTTCGGCGATGGCAAGGACCGCTGGAAGACCGGCGGGGTCAGCCAGTCCGTGATCTTGCCCGAGCATGCCCTGGGCCGCCACGCCTGGTTCGCCGGACGCGCCTCGGCGCTCGAGATCAACCTGCGCGCGGTGCTGATGACGCCCGACGATACCGCGAACAAGGGCATCGACCGCAAGGACCGGCCCTATGCGCAGTATGCCGGGCTGGGCGTCTATCTGCGCTCCGTCGCGCGGCCCCGGCCACTGGGCCGCAACCTGAGTCTGCAAATCGAAGACCGCGCCGGCGTCGAGTTGGGCTGGCAGGGCCAGCCCCTGCCCTTGTTCGAACTGCAGAAGGCAGTGCATGCCATGACCGGGACCCAGGGCAACATGGGCAACCCGCGGGACACCATCGGCGGCGAGCCGCTAGTCAATCTCGAGGGCCGCCGCAGCTGGCGGCTGCACATCGACGGCCCGGCGCACGACACCGAGATTGCGCCCTTCATCCAGGGCTCGCTGGGGATGCGCGAGGACAGCCTGCGCGCCGGCGCGGACCTGTTGGTGGGCTCGGCGCTGGCGGGCCGGACCTGGGGCAGCGAGCCGGCCACCGGCGCGGTGATCGCCGGCAATTCCTTGCGGCACAGGGGCTTTGACTGGACGGCGTTCGTCGGCGGCGACGTCGGCTATGTCGCCTGGGACGCCTTCCTTGGCGGCGGCATTGCCACGCACGGCCGCAAGGTGGCTCGCAAGGAGCTGGTCGGCCGCGCGCGGGCGGGCGTGTTCTTGGACCTGGGCCGCGCCGGGATCGGCTTTTCGCTGAACTGGCTGAGCCCGGAGTTCGAGACCCAGCCCACGGGCCAGCTGATCGGCGCGATCCAGTTCAATTACCGGTTCTGAGCGCAGCCCCGTTGCGCGCGGTTCGGGCGGGTTCTAGGCTCGGGCGAGGAGCAAGCTCGAGACGGTCTGGGCCATGGCGCATCCGCTGCTCGGCGCGAATATCGGCAGGCTCGCCCCGGTCCGTCGCGCGGGCGGCGACTTGGCCTGGCCGTCGACGCACACGAGGGCGGCCGCGTGAGGCGCGGCGTTCAGGCCAGCTTGGTGGTGCTGGTGGTGGTGCTGTTGCCGGTGTTCTGGCTGTTCCGGGCCCCGGCCGCGCTGCCGGCCCGCTTCTCGCTTGCCGACTGCCGGCACCTGAAGCTGGCCAACACCGCGACGGGCAGGCCGATCGTCGGTGTCGAGGACATGGCATTACTGCCCGACGGCGACACGCTGATCCTGTCGGCGATCGACCGGCTGGCCCTGCGCTGGAACCCCGCGAGCGCGCCCGACGGCGGGCTCTACGAGGTGTCGCTGGCTCGGCTGGCGACGGGCGCACGGTGGGCGCAGCCGATCCTCGACCCCGCGAGCGTGCCCGGCGGGCTGTTCCCGGGCGGTATCGCCGTCTCGGACGACGGCAAGCGGCTTGCCGTGATCAACCGCGCGCGCGACGGTGAGGTATCGATCCTCGGCGGCGACCTGGCGCCCGGCGTCTTCACCGTGCGTGATGTGCGAAGGGATCGCGCGTTCTGCCGGGCGAAGGACCTCGCCTTCTCCGGCGCCGGCCCCATGGCCGTGCGGGTGACGCTGGACCGGGCCGCTTGCGGCCTGTCCTGGGCCGACCTGCGGCCGGGCTCGACCACGGGCCGGGTGATTTCGGTCGATCTCGCCGGCACGGCGCCGCCCAAAGTGGAGATGCGCGGGCTGGCCTTCGCCAGCGGGATCGCTGGGCTCTGGGTGGCCGAGACCCGCGCCTGGCGGCTCAGGCACCGGCTGGACCGGCCCCTGCCCCTGCCGGGCGGGCCTGACAACCTGACCTGGAGTCCCGATGGCGGGCTGATCGCCGCGCTCGACCCCAGCCTGCCCCGGATCGTCGCCTACCGCCTGGGCTACCGCGACAACGCGCCCAGCCGCATCGTGCGGGTGGGAGAGAATCGCCGCGTCGAGGTGCTGTTCGACGACCCCGAGGGGCAGCGGTTCTCCGGCGCCTCGGTCGCGGTGCTGGCGGGCGGTGTGCTGGTCGCCGGCTCGGCGATCGACGCGGGGCTGCTGCTGTGCCGCAAGGGGGGCGGGTGAGCGGGCCGACGCTGGTCACCGGCGCCGGGGGCTTTCTCGGCAGCCATGTCGTGGCGACCCTCGCGGCGCGAGGCGAGGCCGTGCGGGCGCTCGACGCCGCGTTCCCCGCGCCCATGCCCGGCGGCTGCGAGCGCATCGAGGGCTCGATCCTCGATCCCGAGCTGATGGCGCGGGCGGCGCAGGGCATCTCGGCGTTGATCCACTGCGCCGAGGTCTCCGCGCTGTGGGTGCGGCAGCCGGTGATCTATCACCGGGTGAACGGGCGTGGCACCTGCGAGGCACTGGTCGCGGCGCGGTGGGCGGGCGTGCGGATGGTGCATGTCTCGACCTGCCTCACGCTGGTCGGCAGCCCGGATCTCGGCGCGGCCACCGTCGACGAGACGCTGGAGCTGGCGCCCGCACAGATGTTGGGTCCCTATCCGCGCACCAAGCGCGAGGCCGAGCTTTTCGCGCTTTCCGCGGCGCGGCTGGGCCAGGAGGTGGTGATCGTGATGCCGGGCGCCCCTGTGGGGCCGGGCGACTGGCGCCTGACCCCAGCGACACGGCTGATCCGCGACCTTGCCGCAGGGCGGTTGCCGGTCCTGCTCGACTGCCAATTCGATCTGGTCGACGTGCGCGCCGTCGCCGAGGCGGTGATCGCCGCACGGCAAAGGGGGCGCAGCGGCGAGCGCTATCTTCTGACCGGGGAAGGCTGCGCCATGACCGAGCTCGCCGCCCGCGTCGCGGCGCTGGCCGGGGTGCGGCCGCCGCGGATGCAGATGCCCTACCGGCTGGCGCTGGCGACGGCGCGGGCCGAGGAGGTGCTGGCGCGGCTGACCGGCCGGTACCCCGCCGCACCGCTGACGGGCGTCCGCCTCGCCGGCCGGCGCGTCCGGTTCTCCAGCGCCAAGGCGCGGGACGCGCTGGGCTTCCGGCCGCCGCCGATCGACAGGGCGCTGGCGGATACCCTCGCCTGGCTGCGCGAGACCGGGCGTCTGGGGTGACGGACGACGCGCCGCTCCTGATACGCCGGGGGCGGAGAGCCTCTCAGACCCCCTTTCCATAGGTCCGGCCCTTCCAGGCGCCGCCCTGGCCGCGCCAGTGCGCCCGCGCCGAGTCGAGCGTCATGGCGCCGTAGAGAAGCGCGGCGAGCGGCAGCCCGGCCGCCTGCCAGCCCGGCAGCCCGTAGAGCCGCAGCGTCGGCAGGTAGGCAAGCGCCGACAGCGCCCAAGCCACGGCGCCGAGGCAGGCGGCGACGGCGTCGCCGTGCAGGGGCAACGTGAGCACGGCGAGCGGTCCGGCCAGATAGGCCAGCGCCAGCCCGGCCAGCGCCAGGGCGAGGCGCAGGCCCGAGTGGCCGAGCTGGGCGAAGGCCGACCGCGCCACCATGTGCCAGATCGTGCCCAGGCGCCGGTTGTCGCGCAGCGACACGACCTCGCGGTCGGCCAGGCCGAGCCAGATGGCACGGCGCGGCGGGCCGGCCTTCACGCGCGCTGCCAGGGTGCAGTCGTCGATCACGGCGCCGCGAATCACCCCGAAGCCGCCGATCCCGTCGAGCGCCTCGCGGCGCATCAGGACGCAGCCGCCCGCCGCGCCGGCGGTGGCGCGGGCAGGATCGTTGACCCAGGGAAAGGGATAGAGCTTTTGGAAGAAGAACACGAAAGCGGGGATCAGCAACGCACCCCAGGCGCCGCGCGCGTCGAGCCGGGCCATGAGCGAGACCAGCGCCAGGCCGCGGCGCTCGGCATGGGCGACGAGCCGGGCGAGCGTGTCCGGCGCATGCACGATATCGGCATCGGTGAGCAGGACGTGCCGGGCCCCCGGCGCCAACGCGGTCACGGCGCCCCGCCCCGATTCCAGCGCCCACAGCTTGCCGGTCCAGCCCGCGGGCAGCAGCGGCGCGGCGACCACGTGGACCGCCCGCGGCGCGGCGCAGGCGGCCTCACGCGCGATCGCGCCCGTGCCGTCGCTGGAGCCGTCGTCGATCACGATCAGGTCGAGCCGGCCGGGATAGCTGCTGGCGAGGTGGCTCGCGAGCACGGCGCCGATGGTCGCGGCCTCGTTGCGGGCCGGGATCAGGGCGACGACGTCGGGCCACTCGGGCAGGGTTTCCGCCTCGGTCGGGAGGCGCTGGTCCGCCCGCCAGAATCGGCCGCGCGCCGTCAGCAGCACGGTCCAGACGATCAGCGAGAGAAGGGCCGCCACCAGCATGGTGCGCGAGCCTACGCGGGCGGGCGCCGCCCGGGCAAGATGGCGCAATTGTGCCCGGCGCGCAGCGCCGATATTCTCGCCCGCCATGCAGGGCGAGACGTTGCGAGACACGGCGATCGAGACCCCCTCGGGCAAAGGGGCGGGCGACGAGAACTTTCCCGTCGCCTCCGTCCTGATCGCGCGGCGCCTGAGGCCGCATGTCATGCGCTTCTACGCCTTCGCCCGCGAGGCCGACGACATCGCCGACAACCCCGACCTGGCGCCTGAGGAGAAGGTGCGCCGGCTCGACCTGTTCGAGGCCGGGCTGGCGGCCGAGGCCACCGGCCCGGCGCCCGCCGTGCAGCTGCGCGACAGCCTGGCCGAGACCGGCGTCGCCGACCGCCACGCCCGCGACCTGCTGGTCGCGTTCCGGCAGGATGCGACCAAGCTGCGCTATGCCGACTGGGGCGAGCTGATGGACTATTGCGCGGTCTCGGCGCACCCCGTCGGCCGGCACGTCCTGGACCTGCACGGCGAGGACCGGGCGACATACGGTCCGAACGACGCACTGTGCGCCGCGCTGCAGGTCCTGAACCACCTGCAGGATCTGGGCGACGACCGGCGCAAGCTCGACCGGGTCTACCTGCCCCAGGACTGGATGGCCGAGGCCGGGACCGACGTGACGGCGCTGGACGCGGACGCCGCGAGCGCCGGCTTGCGCCAGGTGATCGACCGCTGCCTCGATGGCTGCGACCGGCTGCTCGATGTCTCGCAACCCTTCTCGGCCATGATCCACGCGCGCCGCCTCGCTGCCGAGGTGGCAGTGATCCAGCGACTGGCGCGCCGGCTGGCGGCACGGCTGAGGCGCGAGGACCCGCTGGCCGGGCGCGTGAAGCACTCCCGCGGCGACCTCGTCGCGGGTCTCGCGGCCGGGCTCGGACGACTGGTGCGGCCGTGAGCGGGATCGACGAGCTCGCGCCCAGCCCGGCGCCGCCGGGCGCTAATCCGCAAGCCGTGGCGGACGCGATCACAGCCCGCGCCAAGACCTCGTTTTCCACCGGCATGCGCGTGCTGGCGCGGCCCCGGCGCGCGGCCATGCACGCGATCTATGCCTTCGCCCGCGTGGTCGACGACATCGCCGACAGCGCCGCACCCGAGGCGGAGAAGCGCCGCCTGCTGGGGCTGTGGCGCGAGGAAATCGGGCGGGTCTATGCCGGCCGGCCGGGCTCGGCCATCGGCGCCGCGCTGGCCGAGGCGGTGGCGCGCTACGAGCTGCCGCGCGAGGAGTTCTTGCTCCTGATCGAGGGTATGGAGATGGACGCCGGCGCGCCCATCGTGGCGCCGCCGCTCGAGGTGCTGCGCGCCTACACGCGCCGGGTCGCCGGGGCCGTCGGGATGCTCTCCATGCGGGTCTTCGGCGCCTGGGAGGGGGCGAGCTCGGAAGAGGCCGCTCTGAGGCTGGGCGACGCCTTCCAGCTCACCAACATCCTGCGCGACGTCGAGGAGG
Source organism: Thermohalobaculum sp. (assembly GCF_058622915.1). Classification (NCBI taxonomy): domain Bacteria; kingdom Pseudomonadati; phylum Pseudomonadota; class Alphaproteobacteria; order Rhodobacterales; family Paracoccaceae; genus Thermohalobaculum; species Thermohalobaculum sp. Next base: position 12,800 of record NZ_JBZSYN010000121.1, read on the forward strand.
ATGCGGCGCGCGGACGGCTTTACCTGCCGCGCGAGGCGCTTGACGCGGCCGCCGTGCCCGCCAACGCCGGGGCGGCGATGCGCCATCCGGCCCTGCCCGCGGCCTGTGCCGAGGTGGGCCGGCTGGCCCGGGCCGATTTCGTGGCGGCGCGCGCGGCAATGGCGCGGCTCAGCCGCGCGGCGCTGGCGCCGGCGCTGCTGATGACCGGGGTCTACGAGGGCTATCTCGGGCGCATGGAGGCGCGCGGCTTCCGGCGCGACCGCCCGCTGACCATGTCGCGGCCCGAGAAGCTGGCGCGGGGGCTGATCTGCCTGGCCGGCCCGATCGCGCGCAGGCATGGCTGAGGGCACCGTCCACATCGTCGGCGCCGGGCTGGCGGGGCTGTCCACGGCCGTGCGGCTGAGCGAGCGCGGCCGGCGCGTGGTGCTGCATGAGGCCAACCGCTTCGCGGGCGGGCGTTGCCGGACCCTCCACGACTCGCGGCTGGGCTGCGAGATCGACAACGGCAACCACCTGCTGCTCAGCGGCAACCGCTCGGCGCGTGGCTATCTGCGGACCATCGGGGCCGCCGACCGGATGGTGGTGCAGCCGGCGCGCTTTCCCTTCGTCGACCTGGCGAGCGGCGCGCGATGGGAGCTGCGCCTGACCGGCGCCCTGCCGCTGTGGATCGCCACGCCGGCGCGGCGGGTGCCGGGGACCCGCGCGGCGGACTACCTCGCGGGGCTGAAGCTCGCCCTCGCCAGCCGCGAGCGCACGGTGGCCGAGGCCCTGCCCGGCCGCGGCCCGGCCTGGGAGCGGTTCTGGGTGCCGCTGACGCTCGCCGCCATCAACGCGCCGCCCGAGCGGGCCTCGGCCCGGCTGCTCTGGGCCGTGCTGCGCGAGACCTTCGCCCGCGGCGCCCGGGCCTGCCGGCCGATGCTGGCGCCCAGGGGCCTCGGCCACGCCCTGATCGAGCCGGCGATCGGCTGGTTGACGGCGCGGGGCGTGCGCATCGAACTCGGCCGGCTGCTGCGCCGGGTCGAGACCGAAGGCGGCCGTGCCAGTCTCCTGCGCTTTGCCGACGGGGACGTGGCGCTGGCCCCCGGGGACCGCGTGGTGCTGGCGCTGCCGCCCTCGCGGCTGCGCCCGGTGCTGGCGGGCGTGGATCCGCCCGAGGACTCCTGCGCCATCGTCAACGCCTTCTTCCGGCTGCCCGAAGAGCCGCAGGGCGCGCCCCCGATCCTGGGCCTCATCTCGGCCACCTCGCACTGGATCTTTCGCCGTGGCGACGTGGTCAGCGTGACCGTCTCGGCCGGCGACGCGCTGGGCGTGACGCAGGAGCCCGGACAGGAGCTGATCGCCCCGATCTGGGAGGAGGTGCGCCGTGCCCTTGGACTTCCCGGCGGATCGCGATATTTCGCAGCAAGACTCAACAAGGAGTTGCGTGCCACCTTCGACCAGTCGCCTGGGGGGGTGGCCAAGCGGCTCGGGGCGCGCACCGCGCTCGCCAACCTGTTCCTCGCCGGCGACGCCACCGACACGGGGCTGCCGGCGACCATAGAGGGGGCGATCCGCTCGGGCGAGCGGGCGGCAGCGCTGGCCGGCTGACGGGAAAGGAAGAGGGACGCCCGAGATGGACACGCCCAGCCTCACCAACGAGACCCTGGCGCGCGGCCCGGCCGAGCGCCGCGCCGAACGCCGCGAGATGATCGCCGAACAGACCGAAAAGCTGTGGGGCCTGCAGCGCGATGACGGCCACATCGTCTTCGAGCTCGAGGCCGACTGCACGATACCGGGTGAGTATGTTTTGTTGCGGCATTTCCTGGGCGAGGTCGACGCGGAGCGCGAGGCGCGCATCGGGGTATACCTGCGTTCGGTGCAGAACGGCGACGGATCGTGGCCGCTCTACCATGACGGGCCGGGCAACATCTCGGCCACGGTCAAGGGCTACTGGGCGCTGAAGCTGATCGGCGAGGACCCCGACGCCGCCCACATGGCGCGCGCGCGCACCTGGGTGCTGAGCCAGGGCGGCGCGGCCAAGGCCAACGTGTTCACGCGCATCGCCATGGCGCTGCACGGCCACATCCCGTGGCGCGGCGTGCCGGCGATGCCGGTCGAGTGCATGCTGCTGCCGCGCTGGTTCCCCTTCCACATGTCGAAGATCGCCTACTGGTCGCGCACCGTGCTGACGCCGCTCCTGATCCTCTACGCCAAGGGAGCGCGGGCGGAGAACCCGACCGGGCGCGGCATCCGCGAGCTGTTCACCGTGCCGCCCGAGCAGCAGCGCACCTGGCAGATCAACCCCACCGGCACCTTCGTCGGCGACTGCTTTTTGGTGCTCGACCCGCTCTTGCGCTCGGCCGAGCCGCTCTACCCCAGGCGCCTGCGCGAGCGCGCCATCCGCCAGGCCGAGGCCTTCGTGCTGAGCCACCTCAACGGCGAGGACGGGCTGGGCGCGATCTACCCGGCGATGGCCAACGCGGTCATGGCGCTGAGGGTGCTGGGCTACCCCGACGACGATCCGAACATGAAGATTGCCCGCCAGGCCGTTGAAAAGCTTATGATCGAGCGGGACGAGCAGACCTATTACCAGCCCTGCGTCTCGCCGGTGTGGGACACCGTCCTGTCGGCGCACGCGCTGCTCGAGAGCGGGCGGTCGGACGACAAGCGGCTGATCCGGACGCTCGACTGGCTGGCCGGGCGGCAGGTGCTCGACCATGCCGGCGACTGGGCGGTGCGCCGGCCGGGGCTGCGGCCCGGGGGCTGGGCCTTCCAGTACGCCAACCCGGACTACCCGGACGTGGACGACTCGGCCGCGGTGGTGATGGCGCTGCACCGCGCCGACCCCGAGCGCTATGCCCAGAACATCGAGCGCGGCTGCGAGTGGCTGGCCGGGATGCAGTCGAAGAGCGGCGGCTGGGGCGCCTTCGACGCCGAGAACGAGCACTATTATTTGAACTCGATCCCGTTCGCCGATCACGGCGCGCTGCTCGACCCGCCGACGGTCGACGTCACCGCACGCTGCATCGGCGCGCTGGCGCAGGTCGACGCCGAGCGCTTCGCCGCCAACATCCGCCGCGCCGTCGCCTTCATCCGGCGCCAGCAGGAGCCGGACGGCTCGTGGTACGGGCGCTGGGGCGCCAACTACATCTACGGCACCTGGTCGGCGCTGGCCGGGCTCAACGCCGCGGGCGAGGACATGAGCCAGCCCTATATCCGCCGCGCCGTGGCCTGGCTGAAGGGCCGACAGCGCGCCGACGGTGGCTGGGGCGAGGGGCTGGAGAGCTACGAGCCCTGGGGCAAGGGCTATGCCCGGACCTCGACGCCGTCCCAGACCGGCTGGGCGCTCCTGGGCCTGATGGCGGCGGGCGAGACCGAGTCCGACGGCGTGCTGCAGGGCATCGAGTGGCTGCGCCGCGCGCCGCGCGAGGCGCGCGGGCCGCGCTGGGAGGAAGCACATTTCACCGGAACCGGCTTCCCCCGGGTCTTCTATCTCAAGTATCATGGCTACGCGGCCTTCTTCCCCCTGTGGGCGATGGCCCGCTACGAGCGGCTGATGGAGTCCAACGATCGCTCGGTGAAATGGGGGATCTGAGCCCCCGCGACCCCCTGCCGGGAGGGGCCGCGCGCTAGCTGAGGCGTAGCGATCCCGGCCCAGGCGATTCGGTGGGACGCGCGTGACGTGTCCCTCGTGGCTGATCCGCGACAGGGAGGCGCGAGCAATGCTCGGCATCATTTGCGGCATGGCCTCGGAGGCCCGCGCGCTGGGGCGCTGGGCCGAGGACGGACTGGTGCAGATCGGCATCTCGGGCGCCCGGCCCGAGCAGGCCGAGAGCGAGGCGAACCGCCTGGTCGAGGCGGGCTGCCGCCTGCTGATGAGCTGGGGCGTGGCCGGGGGCCTCGACCCCGAGATGAAGCCCGGCGACCTGGTCGTGCCGGCCGCCGTGGTGGACGAGGGCGGCGGTTGCTGGCCCTTGTCGCACGCGCTGGGCGAGGCCGTGGCGGCGGCGATGCCCGGGGCGCGGCCGGCCCCCGATCACGGCCAGGGCCGGGTGATCCTGGGCCTCGACCGGCCGGTGCTGAGCCCCGACGACAAGACGGCGCTGTTCGCGCTCACCGGCGCGATGACCGCGGACATGGAGACGCACCGCGTGGCCCGCGTGGCGGCGGCGCGGCAGGTGCCGGCGCTGGCGGTGCGCGCGGTGGGCGACCCGATCGACTGCTGGGTGCCGCAGCTCGCCAGCACGGCGCTGGGCGAGAACGGCGAGCCACGGCTGGGCACGGTGGCGCTGGGGCTGTTGCGCCGGCCCTGGGACTTCGGCGCCCTGATGCGCGTCAAGCGCGAGACCGACGCCGCGCTGGAGGCGCTGGGCCAGATCGCCGAGCAGGCGCTGCAGCGCGTGATCGACGCGCTCAGGGGCGGCTGAGCGCCGGCTTGCGGCCGAGTCTTGGGCTGGGCCAGATCGCCGAGCAGGCGCTGCAGCGCGTGATCGACGCGCTCAGGGGCGGCTGAGCGCCGGCTTAAGGCCGAGTCTTGGGCCGTGAACTTGCGCCCCGTGTATACGCGGGTGAACACGGGCGCGGCCTGCGCCCGTGTTAACAACGGTCAACGGCAAATCCGGAAATCCTACGAATGTCGTCCCTGACGCCCGAAGGCCCCCCGGTGTGGTTAATTTGGGCGTAACTCCTACAGGCCGCCTGTATGAGTTAACGGGCCGGCCGGAGCGGGTGATCCAGCGGGTGGTGGAGGCGGTGAACGGGATGTAGCCGGAGGGTGCTCCGAACCCCATATTTGCACGCAGGGCGAAACCGGCGGCAGGTCGTCCCGA
>NZ_JBZSYN010000122.1:0-25926 GCF_058622915.1 Thermohalobaculum sp.
ACCGAGAAGAACATGCTCCGTGCCTCGCCGGCCACGGCGCGGGCCAGCAGCGTCTTGCCGCAGCCCGGCGGACCGACCAGCAGGATGCCCTTGGGGATGCGGGCGCCGAGCTGGCCGTACTCCTCGGGATCCCGGAGGAAGTCGACGATTTCCTCGAGCTCCTCCTTGGCCTCGTCGACGCCGGCCACGTCGTCGAAGCTGACCTTGGTGTCCTTCTCGACATAGATCTTGGCCTTGCTCTTGCCGATCGACATGGCGCCGCCCAGGCCGCCCTGGTTCTGCGCGAACTTGCGGAAGATGAACAGCCAGGCGGCGACGAATACCAGAACCGGCACGATCCAGGAGAGCAGCGTGGTCAGCCAGGTGTTCTCGACCGTGCCGGAAAACTGGACGTCGTACTTCTTCAGCTTGGCGGCGATGTCGGGCCCGACACGGGCGGTGACGAAGCCGGTCTTGCCCTTCTGCGCCTTCTTGTAGGTGCCGCGCAGCTCCTGCGTGCCGACCTGGACCTTGGCGATCTTGCCGGCCTCGAGCTGGCTCTCGAACTGGCTGTAGGGGATCTGCTCGGTGGTGCTGGAGGTCTGCCAGATGCTCTGGAACACGAGCACCGCGAAGATGGCGAGGATGGCGTACCAGATGTTGAACTGGTTGCCGCCCATGCCCGGATATTTCCACTTGCGCCGATTGGGCTGCGGTGAACGTGGCGAGCGCGGTGGCATACGAGATCTCCCGTCAAGGCACGAGGACGGCGGCCCCGGTCAGGCGGCCGCTGCGCAGCCGGTCCAGCGCCTCGTTGGCCCGGGCCAGCTCAAAGGTTTCTATATGGGTCCGGATGCCGGCCTTTGCCACGATGGCGAGGAATTCCTCGGCATCGCGGCGGGTCAGGTTGGCGACCGAGCGCACGACACGCTCGCCCCATAGCAGCGCGTAGGGGAAGGCCGGGATGTCGCTCATGTGGATGCCGCCGCAGACCACCTTGCCACCCTTGCGCACCGCCTTGAGCGCGACGGGGACCAGCGCGCCGACGGGGGCGAAGATGATCGCGGCGTCGAGCTCGGCGGGCGGGGCCTCGTCCGAGCCGCCGGCCCACTCGGCGCCGAGGCTGCGCGCGAAGTCCTGCGCCGCGGCATCGCCGGGCCGGGTGAAGGCGAACACCCGCCGGCCCTGCCAGCGCGCCACCTGGGCGACGATGTGCGCCGCGGCGCCGAAGCCGTAGAGGCCGAGGCAGGCAGCCTCGCCCGCCATGTTCAGCGAGCGGTGGCCGATCAGCCCGGCGCACAGCAGCGGCGCCAGCTCGGCGTCCTCCGGCCCCTCGGGCAGCGCGAAAACATAGGCCGCGTCGGCGACGCAGGCCTCGGCATAGCCGCCGTCGATGGTGTAGCCGGTGAAGCCGGGCGCGTCGCACAGGTTCTCGCGGCCCATGCGGCAATAGGGGCAGGCGCCGCAGCTGTGGCCGAGCCAGGGCACGCCGACCCTGTCGCCGGTGGCGAGGCCGCTCACGCCCGCGCCCAGCGCCGCGATACGGCCGACGATCTCGTGGCCGGGGATGAGCGGCAGCTTCGGTTCGGTCAGGTCGCCGTCGACCACGTGCAGGTCCGTGCGGCACACGCCGCAGGCGGACACCTCGATCGCCACCTGCCCGGGGCCGGGGCGCGGCGCGGCGCGCTGCTCCTCGATGAGCGGCTTGCCCTGTTCGCGCAGCACCATCGCCCGCATCGCGCGCACCTCTCGTTGGCTCGACGCACGGTCTATCGTAGCATGGCGTCGAAGCCGCCTTGACCACGGTCAAGGGTAGAACCGGTTTGACCCAGCGCAAGGCGGCGCGCCCGGCCGTGGTGCAGTTTGCAGCCGAGGGAAGGCCCCGGATGCGAAGGAAAGGGAACGCAGCCATGTCGCTCAAGAGCCTGCTTGTCTTCGTCGATGACTCCGAGGCCTCGCCGCGGCGCCTCGAGACCGCCATCGCCATGGCGCAGACGCACGGCGCGCACCTCGCGGCCCGCGCCGTTCTGGAGCAGCCGGCCTATTACTACGGCATCGGCAGCGAGGTTGCGGCCGATGTCTATCTCGAGGACCTGGAGCGGGTGCGCGCGCTGGCCGGCGAGGTCGCCGAGGCGGCCGAGCAGCGGCTGGCGCAGGCCGGCCACGACGGCGGCGTCGCGCGCGAGACCGGGGTGCCCGCGGCGGTCTCCGAGGTCGCCGCGCGCGATGGGCGCTATGCCGACCTGACGCTGGTGGGCCAGCCTGTCGCGGGGCCGCAGGAGACGCTGCTGCTCAAGGTCTTCGAGGGCGTGCTGTTCGAGTCGGGCCGGCCGCTGGCCGTGGTGCCGGCCGCCTGGTCGGGCGGCGCCTTCGGCAAGCGGGTGATGATCGCCTGGTCGCCGCGCAAGGAGGCGGCGCGCGCGGTCGGCGACGCAATGCCCTTCATCGAGGCGGCGGAGGCGGTGCACATCGCCGTGGTCGACCCGGCGACCGGGGACAGCGCGCATGGCGAGGAGCCCGGCGCCGATCTGGGCGCGGCGCTGTCGCGGCATGCGCGCGACGTCAGCGTCGACCAGCTCACCTCGAGCGGGCTGAGCGTGGGCGAGCGTCTGCTCCGGCACGCCGAGGAAAGCGGCGCCGACCTGATCGTCCTGGGCGGCTACGGCCACTGGCGGCTGCGCCAGATGCTGTTCGGCGGCGTCACCCATGAGCTTTTGCGCAAGAGCGAGGTGCCGCTGCTGCTGGCGCACTGAGGGCCGGCCCTGCTGCGTGGTGCGCTTTCCCGGCCCGCGGGTTGACGACGCGGGGGGGCTCCCCTAGTTCGCGGTAGGCCCGCGGCATTCCCGCGGGCCAAGCGATTCGGGGAGCGGAATGCAATCATCGATGCCGTCCCGGCGTCGCCCGCGCGGGGCCATGGTCAGGGTCGGCTGTGTCGTCCTCGCCGTTCTCGCCGGCGGCTGCTCCGGGGGGAAGGGCGAGTTCGGGCAGGTCAAGTTCTCGATTCCCCAGACCTCGGTCAGCTACACCGCCAAGCTGAAGGGCGCGCCGTCGAGCGATGTCGCCAGCCTGGCAAAGCAGTCGCTCGACACCTGGCGCTACATGAAGAAGGGCGCGGCGAGCATCGCCTTCCTGCGCCGCCGGGCCGAGAACGACGTCGGCACGCTGATCAAGATCCTGCACTCGCGCGGCTATTACTCGGCCAAGGTCGAGACCGCGGTGGAGATGCCCGCGCCCAAGGCGGCCTCCGCCAAGACCTCCAACAAGGCCTCTGCCAAGGCCTCGGGGAAAAAGCCCGGCAAGGCGCAGGTCATCTTCACCATCGAGCCGGGGCCGGCCTACACGCTGACCCGGCAGGTGTTCGACGTGACGCATCAGGGTCCGGTGGCGCCGCCCGCGCTCGACGCGGCCAAGCTCGGCTCGCCGGTGGGCAAGCAGGCCCGCGCCGCCGCGATCGTCGGCGCCGAGGCGGCCGCCGTGGCCAAGCTCAAGCGCAGCGGCTTCGCCTATGCCGAGTTCAAGGGCCGCAACGGCGTGGCCAATCCCAAGGCGGCGACGCTCGAGGTCACGAGCCATATCGATGCCGGGCGCGCCTACACCTTCGGCGATCTGACCTTCGACGGCGTGCACTCGGTCAAGCCGAGCTACCTGCGCACCTATGTGCCCTGGTCGCCTGGCGCGACCTACGACGCCAAGAAGCTGCGCACCTACCAGAAACGGCTGTTCGACACCGGGCTGTTCGACGCCGTCTCGGTGCTGCCGCCGGCGAAGCCGCCCGCGACCGGCCCCGCGAACGGCAAGACGCCGCCGCCGCTGCCGCTGACCGTGAAGGCCAACGATCGCCCGCCACGCACCATCTCGGGCAGCCTGCGCTACGACACCGATGTGGGGCCATCGGCGCAGGCGAGCTTCGAGCATCGCAACCTGTTCGGGCGCAACGAGCACCTGCTGGTCCAGGCCCAGGGTGGCCTGGTCGAGCAGACGGTCGGGATCGGGCTGCGCAAGCCGCAGTACCTGCAGCCGCAGCAGGACCTGGTCGGCGACCTGACCTTCACGCACACCAACGACCAGGCCTACAAGGCGATGATCGTCAGCCTGTCCGGCGGGCTGGAGCGCAAGGTCGGCGAGCGCTGGAAGGGCGGGCTCAAGGGACTGATCGAGGCCAGCCGCATCAACGACAACGGCGACAAGGGCGAGGCGCTGCTGTTCGGCACGCCGTTCTTCCTCGACTATGACGGCTCGAACAACCTGCTCAATCCGACCACGGGCGGCCGCTACCGGCTGGAGGCGACGCCCTTCGCGGGCGTGTTCGAGAACAGGCTCACGAAGTTCCTGGTGATCGACAACAAGGGCTCGTACTACCTGCCCCTCGACAAGAAGCGGACCTACGTCCTGGCCGCGCGGGCGCGCGCGGCGACGATCATTTCCTCGGATCTCCAGTCGATTCCGGCGACGCATCGGCTCTATGCCGGCGGCGGCGGCTCGGTGCGCGGCTACCAGGACCGCTTCGTCGGCCCGCTCGACAAGAACGGCGACCCGATCGGCGGCCGCTCGGCGCTGGAGGGCAGCCTGGAGTTCCGCGCCCACCTGTTCGGCAATTTCGGCGGCGTGATCTTCACCGATGCGGGTGCGGTCTCGACCCAGATGTATCCGGACTTTTCGGCCGGCGTGCAGGTGGCGGCGGGCGTCGGGCTGCGTTACCATACCATCGCGGGCCCGGTGCGCGTCGACCTGGCGTTCCCGCTGAACCCGCGCGGGGCGGACAACCCCTTCGAGGTCTATTTTTCCATAGGGCAGGCTTTCTGATGCGCCTTCTCGCCGCGATGCTGGCGCTCGTCGCGCTGCTCGCCGCGCCCCCGGCGAGCGCGGACACCTCGCTGTTCTCGATCAAGAACAAGCTGATCCAGCTGGCGCTCGACCAGATCAGCTCGCCGGGCTCGTTCGAGATCACGACCGGCTCGATCAAGGACCTGCCGAACGGCGGCACCAGCCTGGTCAACGTCAAGGTCTCCGACAACGAGGGCGTGTGGCTGACCATCGATCAGCTGAACTTCGCTTGGGAGCCCACCAAGCTGCTCTCGGGCGAGCTGTCGATCACCCGGCTCAAGCTGATCGGCCTCGACGTCAAGCGCCTGCCATCGAAGAGCGCCAAGCGGCCCACGCTGAAGCCGCAGAAGCCGCTGAACCACGGCCCCTTCGGCTGGCCGCGCGCGCCGATCGACGTCAGCGTCAAGAACGTGAGCATCGAGAAGGGTCACCTGGCCAAGGGCGTGCTGGCCCAGGCGGTCGATTTCCAGGCCACGGGCCACGCGATCGACCAGGGCGACGTGCAGGAGGTGGAGGCGACGCTGACGCGCACCGACCAGGTGCAGGGGAGCTTCCACCTGCTGCTGCACCGCGACTTCAAGGCTGGCACGCTGAAGCTCGACGTCTTGGGGCACGAGGCGCCGGGCGGGCTGGTGGCGGCGACCGCCGGGCTGCCCGCCGACGCGCCGGCCAAGCTCGACCTGAAGGCGGACGGCACCATCGACAACTGGAAGGTCAACCTGGACGCGGCGGTCGAGCACGTCCTGACGGCGCAGGGCAACGCCACCTTCGACTACAGCAAGCGCCTGAACGCCAAGGCGCATTTCACGGCCACGCCGGGTCCGGAGCTCAGCCCCAGGCTCAAGGCCGTGCTGGGCGACGGGGCGCAGCTCGACGCCGACGTGGTGCAGCAGCCCGACGGCCGCATCCAGGTGGTCTCGGGCAAGCTCGCCTCGCGGGCGGTGCAGCTCACCGCCTCGGGGGCGCTGGCCACCGGCTCGACGGGCGGCAGCAATCTGGAGGTCTCGCTCACCGCGCTGGCGCCGCTGGCCAAGCTGGTGCACGGCGTGGCGTTCGACCGGTTCACCTTCGACGGCACGGTGACCGGGCCGACCGGTGCGCTGGCGGCCAAGGGCACGCTCGGGCTCGAGGGCCTCGCGACCGCGCAAGCGGATATCGGCTCGCTCAGCCTCGACGGCCAGGTCGCGCAGAGCGCGGGCGGCTACGAGTTCAACCTCGCCGGGCAGGGCAAGGGGATCCGCATCGCCCGGGTCGGACCCGACGTGATCGGCCAGGCCCGGCTCGAGGCGGTGGGCACGTTCGCCGGCCGCGTGCTGACGCTCAGCCGGGCGAGCCTCCAGTCCGACGCGCTCGGCGCCGATGCCGCGGGGAGCTATGACCTCGGCAAGTCGAGCGGCGAGTTGAGCGTGAAGCTGCGCCTGCCCAAGCTGGCGCCGGTCGCGGCGGCCTACGGCATGCAGGTCAAGGGCAGCGCGGCCGCCTCGACCGATCTCAGGCTGGCCGCGGGCAAGGCCAGCGCCGATCTCACCGTGACGCTCGCCGACTTCGCCATGTCGGGCGCCGCGGCGCACGAGCTTTCGCTCCAGGGCCAGGTGTCGCGCACCGGTTCGCGCATCTCCTTCGACCTGACCGGCAACGGCAGGGAGCTCAGCCTGGGTCGGGTGCCGCCGTCGCTGACGCCCCAGGCGCGGCTGGTTGCGCAGGGCACGATCGCGGGCGGCACGCTCGATCTGTCCAAGTTGCGGCTGACCTCGCCGGTGGTCGCCGCCGGGGCGAAGGGCACGGTCGGGCTGACGCAAAAGACGGTGGCGCTCGACTACACGCTCACGGTCCCCGCGCTGGCTCCCCTGGCCGAGGCCTATGGCGTGAAGGCGAGCGGCGCGCTCGCGGCGAACGGCAAGGCCGAGGGGTCGCTCACCGCGCCGCAGGTGCGCGGCAAGGTGACGCTGAGCGGCGCGAGCGCGGCCGGCACCTCCTATGGCGACATCACGCTGAGCCACGACGTGACGCTGGGCGCGGCGCCTGAGGGGCAGCTGTCGCTCGACGTGAGCGGTGGCCGGTTCGGCGGCGCCGGCGCGCAGACGCGCTTCCGGCTCGAGGGCAAGGCGCTGACGCTTTCCCAAGTGAAGGCGCAGCTGATGGGCGCCAGCCTCTCGGGGCACGCGACCGTCGATCTGGGCACCAGGCTGGCCGACGGGTCCTTCGACCTCTCGGTGCCGGACCTCAAGCCGCTGGGCAAGGTCGCCGGAACCGCGCTTTCGGGCAGTGCGAACGGGACGGTGACATTGTCCTCGGCCGGCGGGCGCCAGCAGGCCCGGGTGGCCCTGAAGGCGCCGCGCCTGGCCAGCGCCGGCGCCGAGGCGAAAGGCGCCGCGCTGAACCTGACGGTGAGCGACCTGCGCGGCACGCCGCGCGTCGACCTCAAGCTGACGGCTGACAGCGCGCGCGCCGGGTCGGTCTCGCTGGCGGCGTTCAAGGCCACGGCGCGCGGGCCGCTCGGCGGGCTCGACCTCGCGGCGAACGCCAATGGCAAGATCGGCGACAAGGACCTGAAAATCGCACTGGCGGGCCGCGCCAAGGCCTCCGTCAGCCCGGCCGAGGTGACGCTGAGCCGCGCCCAGATCACCGCCGGCCCGGACACCGTGAAGCTCGAGCGGCCGCTTTCGCTCAGGATCGGCGGCGGGCTGTTCGAGGCCAAGGGGCTGGCGGTCTCGCTGCCGCAGAACGGCAGCCTGAGCGGCGACGCCGCGATGCGCCCGGCCGGATTTACCGGCAACCTCAAGATCCAGCAGCTGCCGCTGGGGCTGATCGGCCGCTGGACCTCGATGCGGGTCAGCGCCGGGCGCCTCGATGCCAGCGCCGTCTTCGACACGCGGCCGGGCAGCGCGAAGGCCAAGATCTCGGCCAAGTTCAGGAAGGTGGTGTTCCAGGGCTCGCAGGCGGCGGGACGCACGCTGGACGCCGACCTCAGCGCCAACTGGGACGGGGCGCAGCACGACGCCAAGCTCGAGATCCGGGGCGATTTCGGCGAGCCGATCCGCGCGCACCTGTCGATGCCGCTGAGGCCCCGTGCCGGCCGCCTGCCCGCAATTCCGCCGGGCGGCAAGCTGGACGGCGCGTTCAGCTGGAAGGGCAGGATCGGCGATCTGTGGGCGCTGGTGCCGCTGCCAGGCAGCATTCTCGACGGACAGGCGGTGATCGACCTCAAGATCGGCGGCACCGTCAACAGCCCACGCATCACCGGCACGGCGGAGGTGCAGAACGGCCAGTTCCAGAACCTCGCCCTCGGCACGATCCTGACCAACGTCAAGATCGGCACCGACATCTCGCAGGGCAAGAACATCAAGGTCACGTTCGACGCCAATGACGGCGCCGGCGGCAAGGTCAGCGCCCGGGGCAGCCTGAACCTGGGCGCCAGCCCCGCCAGGCTCGACCTCAGCGCGACCAGCGACAGCGCGGTGCTGGTGCGTCGCGACGACGTGAAGGCCGCGGTGAGCGGCAAGGTCTCGGTCTCCGGGCCGCTCAACAGGCTGTCGGCCAAGGGCAAGCTGCACGTGGACAAGGCCGAGGTGCAGCTGGTCGACGCCCTGCCGCCGAATGTCGTGACGCTCAATGGCATCCGCGTGAAGGGCCAGCCCAAAAAGAAGAAAAAGACCGGCGGCGGGGGCGTGATCAGCCTCGACCTCACGGTTTCGGCCAATCGCGACATCTTCGTGCGCGGGCGCGGTCTCGATTCCGAATGGAGGATGCACCTCTCGGTCGGCGGCTCGGCGGCCAGTCCGGTGGTGACCGGCAAGGTCGAGAAGGTGCGCGGGCAGCTCCAGCTCCTGGGCCGCACCTTCCAGCTCGAGCGCGGCACCGTGACCTTCGACGGCGGCCAGAAGATCGATCCCGGGCTCGATGTCTATCTGCAGGCCGAGAACGACAACGTCACCGGCGGCATCGTCATCGGCGGGCGTGCCTCGGACCCCAAGCTGAGCTTCTCCTCGACCCAGGGGCTGCCCGAGTCCGAGGTCATGCCGCGGCTGCTGTTCGGCCAGTCGCGCCAGTCCCTGACCGGGGCGCAGGCGTTGCAGCTCGGGGCCGGCATCGCGAGTCTGATGGGCGGCGGCGGCGGCGGGCTGCTCAATACGCTGCGCCAGACGGCCGGGCTCGACATGCTTCGGGTCGGGGGGAGTTCGCTCAACACCGCAAGCGTGACGGTGGGGCGCAATATCGGAAAGCGCGTTTTCATCGGCGCCAAGCAGGGGCTGTCGGGCCAGAGCACCGCGGCGACCGTCGAGGTTCAGGTGTTCAAGAACGTGACCGTGGACAGCGAGATCAGCCCGCAGGGCAGCTCGAACATCGGCATCACGCTGAAGAAGGATTTCTGAGCGGGGCGGCCTGCGGCGCGGGCAGAGCGCCGTCGCGTTCGCGCCGGGTGAGAGCGGCGGACGCGCGGGATGAGGAGGGGTGCCGGTGAACATGTCTCCGGGAGGTGAAAGGGCCCGCGCCGCTGCCGGCTGGCGCCGCGCGGACGGCGCCTGGGAACGGCTGCAGGAGGCCGGCAATGCGCGGCTCGCCGCGGGCGAGGTCGCGGCGGCGGCGCGCCTCTTCCGCCGCGCCCGGTGGGTCGCGGCGCTGGGCTTTCGCCGCGGTGATCCGCGCCGCGCGACGACGCTGGCCAACCTTGCACTGGTCGACCGGCTGGTCGGGCGCGAGGCGCGGGCGCGGCGGCGCTATGCCCGGGCGCGGGCGCAGTGGGCGGGGGTCGAGGGCTATATCGCGGGCATGCGGATCGCCCGGCGCAGCCGCTCGGCCCGGCTCGAGCGGGCGATGGAGGCGCGCCACCTCGAGACCTTTCGCCAGAACATGCGCATTCGCATGACCGGCATGGCGCGGGCGACCGGCACGGCTCTGGCGGCGCTGGAGGCGGACGCGCCGGTCACGGCGCGGCTCGCCGCGCGCTGGCAGGCGGAGAGGCCGGCGGTCTTCGACGACACGCGCCGGCTGATGGCGGCGGCACTGCTGCTCGCCGTGCCGCCGCGGGCCTGAGCCCCGGACTCCGGGGTCTCAGCCGGTCCCGGCCCCGTCGTGTTTCTCTTCATGCTTGTCGTCATGCGCGGCGAAACGCCGGCGCTGCTCGGCGAAGGCAAGCAGGCGGTCCTCCGCGAGGCGGTTGACGCTCGCCTCGGAGAAGCGGCCATCCGGCCCGCGCGCGCCGGCCTCGCGGCCCATCAGCAGCTCCACCGCCTCGTCCACATGGGCGACCGCGTGGACGTGGAAGCTGCCCGCGCGGCAGGCGTCGACCACGTCGCTGCGCAGCATCAGGTTCTTCACATTGGCCGCCGGAATCACGACGCCCTGACTGCCCGTGAGCCCGCGCGCGGCGCAGATGTCGAAGAAGCCCTCGATCTTCTCGTTCACGCCGCCGATCGCCTGCGCCTCGCCCATCTGGTTGACCGAGCCGGTGATGGCGAGGTCCTGGCGGATCGGCAGCCCGGCCAGGGCCGAGAGCAGCGCGGCCAGCTCGGCCATCGAGGCGGAATCGCCGTCGACGCCGCCATAGGACTGTTCGAAGACCAGGGTGGCGGCGAGCGAGACCGGCGCCTCGGGCGCGTAGCGGGCGGCGAGGAAGCCCGACAGGATCAGCACGCCCTTGGAGTGGATCGGGCCGCCCATCTTCGCCTCGCGCTCGATGTCGACGACCTTGCCCGATCCCATGCGCACGCGCGCGGTGATGCGGCTGGGGCGGCCGAAGGTGATGTAGCCCGCCGAGAGCACGGCGAGGCCGTTGATCTGGCCGACGGCCTCGCCCGCCGTGTCGATCAGCACGGTCTCGCGGGTGATGTATTCCTGCAGCTTCTCGCGCACCAGGTCGAGCCGGTGGATCTGCTGCGCGACCGTCTTGTGGATCTGCGCCGCGTCGATCGCCTCGACGCCCTCCTTGCCGGCCCAGTGGTCGGCCTCGCGCACCAGGTCGGCGAGCCAGCCGATCCTCAGCGTCAGGCGCTCGGCGTCGTCGGCGAGCCGCGCGGCGCGCTCGATCACCGCGGCGCAGGCGGCCGCGGTCAGCGGACGCTCGGCCTCGTCGCGGGCGATGCCGGCGATCAGGCGGCAGAAGGCGCGTTCGGCCTCGGCGTCGCGCGGGAACACGTCGTCGAACTCGGCGGCGACCTTGAACAGCTCGGAGAAGTCCGGGTCGAGCCCGGCGAGCATGTAGAGGATCTCGCGGTCGCCGAACAGCACCACCTTGACGTCGAGCGGGATCGGCGCGGGCTCGAGCGTCACCGCGGTCATGGTCGAGGTGCCCAGCATCGGCGAGGCGATAACGATCTCGTGCGCGCGCAGGCAGCGCTTGAGCGTCGTCCAGGCGAAGGGCGAGGTGACGAGGCGTTCGATGTCGACCAGCAGGTAGCCGCCATTGGCCCGGTGCAGCGCGCCCGCTTTGATCTGGGTGAAGTCGGTGAGCAGCGCGCCCATGTGCGGGATGTGCTCGATGCGCCCGACGAGATAGCCGACCTCGGGCGCGTCGAGATAGATCACCGGCGCGCCCTTCTCACTGTCAAGACTGCGCACCAGCGGGTTTGCGCGATAGCGGTTGAAGCGCAGGTCGATCGGCGGCGTCGGGCCCTGCTCGTCCTGCTGCGGCAGGAAGGCCTGGGCGTTCTCGACCAGGTCCTTGCGCATCTCGCGCAGGTGCGCGCCGACGCCCTCCATCTCGTGGAACTCGTCGGGAATGTCGTCCATCGCCCGGCTGACCGCCATCTCGGCCATCTCGCGATTGAGCTCGGTGACGCGCTTGCGCATCTCCTTGTTGCGCGCGGGCAGGCCGCGCATGGTCTGGGCCAGCTCCTCGCCCAGCGCCTTGATCTTTTCCTCGATCTTGCCGCGCTCCTCGTCGCTCAGGCTCTCGATGGCCTCGCGGTCCATCGGCTCGCCGTCCTGAAGCGGCACGATGGTGATGCCCTGCTGGGTCTGCACGATGCGCAGGTTCTGCGATTCGGCCTTCTCGGCGAGCTTGTGGAACTCGGACTGGCGGGCCTCCTGGAACTCGCGCTCGATGGCGCCCCGGCGGTCGCGGTACTCGTCGGCCTCGAACATCGCGGGCATGGTGCCCTTGAGCTGCTCGACCACCTCGTCGAGCTCCCTGGCCAGCCGCGGCCCGTCGCCGTTGCGCAGCCTCAGCGCCTGGGGCCGGTAGGGCTCGGAGAAGTTGTGCACATAGATCCAGTCGTCGGGTGCGGGCTCGTCGGCGGCGCGGCCCTCGATGAAGCGGCGCACGGCGTTGTGCCGGCCCGAGCCCTGGGCGCCGAGGGCGAAGATGTTGAAGCCCCTGGCACGGATGCCGACGCCGAATTCGAGCGCAGAGAGCGCGCGGTCCTGGCCGATCAGCCCGCCCGCGGGCTCGAGGTCGGCGGTGGTCTCGAAGCCCAGCGCCTCCGGGTCGGAGCCGCGGAACAGCCGGTCGCAGGTCAGGGCGGGGACGGGGGCCATGAGGCGCACTCCTCGATCAGCAACGCTCCGCCGCCCCGGCCGCGCGCCGGGGCCCGGCAAGCATTGCGAGGTCCCGGGTCGCGCCCGGGACGGCCGGCGGGGCCGCCCGCCGCGTCTTTCGCCCTACTCGGCCGCGTCCTGGTAGGCCTCCATCGGCGGGCAGGTGCAGACCAGGTGGCGATCGCCATAGACGTTGTCGACCCGGTTCACCGGCGGCCAGTACTTGTCCACCCGGAAGGCGCCGGGCGGGAAGCAGGCCTCCTCGCGGCTGTAGGGGCGGTTCCATTCGCTCACCAGGTCCTCGACCGTGTGCGGCGCGTGGCGCAGCGGGCTTTGCTCGACGGTGTGATCGCCCGCCTCGATGGCGCGGATCTCCTCGCGGATGGCGATCATCGCATCACAGAAACGGTCGAGCTCGGCCTTGGTTTCCGACTCGGTGGGCTCGACCATCAGCGTGCCGGCGACCGGCCAGCTCATGGTCGGCGCGTGGAAGCCGCAGTCGATCAGGCGCTTGGCGATGTCGTCCACCGTCACCCCGGCCGACTTCTGGTAGGGGCGGGTGTCGACGATGCACTCATGCGCCACGCGGCCCCCCGGTCCCTTGTAGAGCACGTCGAAATGCCCCTTGAGCCGGGCCGCGATGTAATTGGCGTTGAGGATGGCGATCTTGGTCGCCTGCGCCAGCCCCGCGCCGCCCATCATCAGGCAGTAGGCCCAGGAGATCGGCAGGATTCCGGGCGAGCCGAAGGGCGCGGCCGAGACCGGGCCCTCGGTCAGGCCCTCGGCCGGAGGGACCACCGGGTGGCCGGGCAGGAGCGGCGCGAGATGCGCCTTGACCCCGATCGGCCCCATGCCGGGGCCGCCGCCGCCATGCGGGATGCAGAAGGTCTTGTGCAGGTTGAGATGGCACACGTCCGCGCCGATGTCGCCCGGCCGCGCCAGCCCGACCATGGCGTTCATGTTGGCGCCGTCGAGATAGACCTGACCGCCGTGCTCGTGGGTGATGCGGCAGATCTCGCGCACCGTCTGCTCGAACACACCGTGCGTCGAGGGATAGGTGATCATGCAGGCGGCAAGCTGCTCGCGGTGCTGCCCCGCCTTGGCGCGGAAGTCCTCGACGTCGATGTCGCCGTTCTCGCGCGTGCCGACCACCACCACGCGCATGCCGGCCATCTGCGCCGAGGCCGGGTTGGTGCCGTGCGCCGAGGAGGGGATCAGGCAGACGTCGCGGTGCGCCTCATTGCGGCTGCGGTGCCAGGCGCGGATGGTCATCAGCCCGGCAAACTCGCCCTGCGCGCCCGAGTTGGGCTGCATCGACAGCGCGTCGAAGCCGGTGATGGTGCACAGCTTGGCCGAGAGGTCGTCGATCAGCTCGGCATAGCCCTGGGCCTGCTCGCGCGGCGCGAAGGGGTGCAGCTCGGCGAATTCGGGCCAGGTGATCGGCAGCATCTCGGCGGTGGCATTGAGCTTCATGGTGCACGAGCCGAGCGGGATCATCGCCCGGTCGAGCGCCAGGTCGCGGTCGGCCAGCCGGCGCATGTAGCGGGTCATCTCGGATTCGGCCCGGTTCATGTGGAAGACCGGGTGCACGAGGTACTCGGACTCCCGGATCAGCGCCTTGGGCAGCCGGTACTGGGGGTAGGCCGTGTCGTATTCCAGGTGATAGCCGCCGAAGGCGAGGTAGAGGCGCTTGAGCGTCTCGGGCCGGGTGCGCTCGTCGACGGTGATGCCGATGTGGTGCTCGCCCACGGCGCGCAGGTTGAGCCCGTTGTCCACCGCGTTCTTCAGGATCAGGCCCTGGTAGGGGCCGACCTCGACGGTGACGGTGTCGAAGCATTCCTTGGGCTGCACGTTGAAGCCCATGGACTCGAGCGCGTCCGACAGCCGCGCGGCCTTGCGGTGGATGCGCTCGGCGATGGTCCTGAGCCCGCGCGGGCCATGGAAGACGGCATACATCGAGGCCATCACGGCCAAAAGCACCTGTGCGGTGCAGATGTTCGAGGTGGCCTTCTCGCGCCGGATATGCTGCTCGCGGGTCTGCAGCGCGAGGCGATAGGCCTTGTTGCCGTGGCTGTCGATCGAGACACCCACCAGGCGGCCGGGCATCGAGCGCTTGTATTCGTCCTTGGTCGCCATGTAGGCGGCGTGCGGGCCGCCATAGCCCATGGGCACGCCGAAGCGCTGCATCGAGCCGACCGCGATGTCGGCACCCATCTCGCCCGGCGGCTTGAGCAGCGTCAGCGCCATCGGGTCGGCGGCCATGACGGCCATCGCGCCGGCCTCGTGCAGGCTGGCGATCACGTCGGCGAAGTCGTGGAAGTCGCCGTTGACGCCGGGGTACTGGAACAGCGCGCCAAACACCTTGTCGGGCTCCAGGTCCTCGAACGGGTCGCCGACGATCACCTCCCAGCCCATCGGTGCGGCGCGGGTGCGGATCACGCCGATGGTCTGGGGCAGGGCGTGATGGTCGACGAAAAAGGCGCCGGCCTTCGACTTTGCCTGGCGGTGGCACATGCCCATCGCCTCGGCGGCCGCGGTGGCCTCGTCCAAGAGCGAGCCGTTGGCGATCTCCAGCCCGGTGAGGTCGGTCACCAGCGTCTGGAAGTTGAGCAGCGCCTCGAGCCGGCCCTGGCTGATCTCGGGCTGGTAGGGCGTGTAGGCGGTGTACCAGGCCGGGTTCTCCAGGATGTTGCGCTGGATCGCCGGCGGCGTGATGGTGCCGTGATAGCCCAGCCCGATCAGCGAGGTCAGCACCCTGTTCTTCCGCGCCGTCTCGCGCAGCCGGTCGAGCGCGCCGCGCTCGGACAGCGGCGGGCCGAACTCGAGGCGGTCCTTCCAGCGGATGTCGCCGGGCAGGGTCTGGTCGATCAGGTCGTCCAGGCTCTTTGCGCCCACGGTGTCGAGCATCTCGCCGATCTCGGGCACCGAGGGCCCGATATGGCGGCGGTTGGCAAAGTCGTAGGGCTCGTATTTCGGCTCGGTCATGCGCGCCTCACTCGATCATCGCCTTGTAGGCGGCTTCATCCATCAGCGCGTCCGCCTGAACCGGCTCGGACAACCTGATCTTGAAGAACCAGCCCTTGCCGGTCGGGTCCTGGTTCACGATCGAGGGGTCGTCGACGATGTCCTGGTTGGACTCGGTGATCTCGCCCGAGAGCGGGGCGAAGACGTCCGAGGCCGCCTTTACCGACTCCACGGTCGCCGCCGTGTCGCCCTCGGCGAAGCTGGCGCCCGACGCGGGCAGCTCGACGAAGACCAGGTCGCCGAGCTGCTCGGTGGCGTGCTCGGTGATGCCGACGGTGGCGACGTCGCCCTCGATCTTCAGCCACTCATGGTCCTTGGTGTATTTCAGCATTTCTCTCCTCCCTCGTGTTGCTCGGCGGGCTCAGCCGCGCCGGTAGTTCGGTTTGACGAACGGCATTTCGGCGACCTCGACGGCCAGACGCTTGCCGCGGACTTCGGCGAACAGGCGCGTGCCCGCCTCGGCATGGTCGTACTGGACATAGCCCATGGCGACCGGCGCGTTCACGCTGGGGCCGAAGACGCCCGAGGTGACCTTGCCGATCGGCGCCGTGTCGGCCTCGCCGTAAAACAGCGCCGCGCCCGCGCGCACGGGAGCGCGGCCCTCGGGCTTCAGACCCACCCGGCGGCGGCGCGGGCCGTGGGCCAGCTCGTCGAAGATGCGCTCGGCGCCGGGGAAGCCGCCGGCGCGCGCGCCGCCTGCCCGGCGCGCCTTCTGGATCGCCCATTCCAGCGCCGCCTCGATGGGCGAGGTCGTGGTGTCGAGGTCCGAGCCATAGAGGCACAGCCCGGCCTCGAGGCGCAGGGAGTCGCGCGCGCCGAGCCCCACGGGCGCGACCGCCTCGTGGCGCAGCAGGGCCCGGGCGACGGTAACTGCCGCGTCCTCGGGCACCGAGATCTCGAACCCGTCCTCGCCGGTGTAGCCCGAGCGCGAGACGATGCAGCGCGCCCCGTCGATCAGCAATTCGCACACATCCATGAAGCGCATGCCCGCGCTGTCGGGCGCCAGTGCCTGCAGCACCCCGGCCGCCGCCGGGCCCTGGATCGCCAGCAGCGCGCGGTCGTCCAGCCGCTCGAGCGTGCAGTGCTTGGCCAGGTTCTCGCGAAGATGCGCCTCGTCATGCTCCTTGCACGCCGCGTTGACCACGAGAAACAGGTGGTCGCCGCGGTTCGCGACCATCAGGTCGTCGAGAATCCCGCCCGCCCCGTTGGTGAACAGCGCATAGCGCTGCCGCCCCTGGCGCAGCCCGACCAGGTCGACCGGCACCAGCCGCTCGAGCATCCGCGCCGCATCCGCCGGGTCGCCCGAGCCCGGGCGCAGGGCAAGCTGGCCCATGTGGCTGACGTCGAACAACCCCGCGGCGGCGCGGGTGTGCAGGTGCTCCTTCAGGATGCCGGGCGGGTACTGCAACGGCATCTCGTATCCGGCGAAGGGCACCATGCGCGCCCCCAGCTCGAGGTGCAGGGCATGCAGCGGCGTCGTCTTCAGGATCTCGCTTTCCGCCACGTCGCGTCCTCCCTGGCTGCGGCGCCGGGAGTCTGCGGTGACACAGGCTCCGGCGCAAGATGTCGCGAGAGGGTTCCGTCGGGCGGCCCCCGCACCTGTCCGCGCCCCCTCTGTCCTTTCGCCTGAGAACGTTATCCCGTCGGCGGGTGCTGGCGCACCTCTCTCCAGAGTGCCCGTGCCCGGATTACACGCGCCCCCTGGTCCTTTTGCCTGAGAGGTTCCGGGGCGGTTGCTCCTTCGGCGCCGGCGCGGGCCGGTCTCTCCCGGGGGGTGGCGCCAGCGTAATGCGCCGGCCGCGCCGGTGGCAAGCCCGTGCATTCTTCATGGATCGGCGCGGCCGGCCTGTATATTGTGCAGTGCAAGGTAACCGATTCCGGGCACCGGGGGGCATTAGGTAATGGGCAAGGTCATACTCTTCGCGCAGCAGAAGGGGGGCGCGGGCAAGACCATGCTGCTGACCCAGCTTGCCGCGCATCTGGCGATCTCGGCCGATTCAGCTCCCACGATCGCGCTGATCGACCTCGATCCCCAGCGCACCACCGCCGCCTGGTTCGCCGAGCGCGCGCGGCGCGGCGCGGCCGGGCAGATCGCGCTGGTGGAGAGCGCCGACTGGCGCGCGCGCACCGACATCCGCGATGCCGCGCGCGCGGCCGACCTGGTGTTCGTGGACGCCCCCGGCTCGGCCGACGTGCTGGGCCAGGGCGCCATGCGCGCGGCCGACTTCGCGCTGATTCCCTGCCAGCCGGCGATGGCCGATGTCTGGGCCAGCAGAGCGACGCTGGAGATGGCCCGGCGCGCCGGGCCGGCCCATGGCGTGGTGCTCAACCGGGTGCCGCCGCGCGGCCGGGCCGCCGAGTCCGCGGTCGCCGCGCTGCTCGCCGAGGACGCCCCCGTCCTGGCCCCGCGCATCGGCACGCGCGCCGCCTTCGCCGAGGCGTTCGCCCGCGGCGCCGGGGTCAGTGAGACGGCGCGCAGCTCGAAGGCGGCCGAGGAGATCGCCGCGCTCGCCGACGCTCTGGCGGCGGCGCTGGGGCGGTGAGCCGGGGATTGCGCGGCGCCGCCTGCGACATGTAAACCGGCGCCGGGGGGCGGCGCTCGCCGGGACGGGGAAATGGCGGTGAAAGGGTCGGCGATGACCGAGAAGCTTCCTCACGAGAAGGGCTTTCACGTCTCCTGGGAGCAGATCCACCGCGACAGCCGGGCGCTGGCCTGGCGGCTGGACAAGGAGGGCCCGGGGCCGGCGGGAAGCTGGCGCTCGATCGTGGCCATCACGCGCGGCGGCATGGTGCCTGCCGCGATCGTGGCGCGCGAGCTCAACGTGCGCCATGTCGACACCATCTGCGTGAAGTCCTACGACCACCAGACCCGGGCCGAGGCCGAGCTTCTCAAGGCCCCCGACGCCTCGATCGGCGACGGCGAGGGGGTGCTGGTGATCGACGACCTGGTGGATACGGGCCGCACGCTCGAGGTGGTGCGCCGGCTCTACCCGAAGGCGCATTTCGCCACCGTCTATGCCAAGCCCAAGGGCCGCCCGCTGGTGCAGACTTTCATCACCGAGGTCAGCCAGGACACCTGGATCTTCTTTCCCTGGGACATGGCGCTGATGTATGTCGAGCCCTATCGCGGCACCGCCTGAGCTGTCCGGCACCGCGGGCGCTCTGAACGGGCGCGACCCGGCGCGGCCGGCCGCGGCGCCGTTATGGCGATTGTGCCGGGTGCCATCGCGGACGACGTCACGGGCGCAGTTCCCAGGTCTCGATGTGCCTGTCGCGCAGCATCGGCGCGACCTCGCGGTCGAAGGCCTTGAAATGGGGGCTGGCGAGGTGTGCCTCGAAAGCCGCCGTCCCCGCGTAGAGCTCGTAGAGGAACACGCGCCCGGGTCGCCCGGGATCGGTGCAGACGTCGAAGCGCAGGCAGCCCGATTCGCGCGTGATGCTGTCGGCAGCCTGCCGGCGGACCCGGGCGAGGAAGGCGTCGGCTGCGTCCGGCGCGGCCTCGAAGGTGACGGTGACGGCGAACATGCGCTCCCTCCGGTTCTTGCTGTTGCTCCGCGCGGCGAATCCCGCTTCAACAGCGTTTAGCTGCGCGCTGTGCCCGAGAGAAGCCGCGGGAGTCCGCCGATGCCCGAGCCCCGTTTCCGCATCGCCGTCTTCCCCGGTGACGGCATCGGGCCGGAGATCACGCCGCCGACGCTCGCGCTGATCGACAAGGCGGCGGCCCGGACCGGCGGCTTCGGCCTGGACTTCGAGACCTGTGCCGCCGGCGCCGCGCACTACCGCGACCACGGCGAGGCGTTGCCCGCCGGCGCGCTCGAGCGCGCGCGCGCGGCGGACGCCATCTTGCTCGCCGCCATGGGCCTGCCCGAGGTGCGCTACCCCGACGGCACCGAGATCTCGCCCCAGCTCGAGCTGCGCTTCGCGCTTGGCCTCTATGCCGGGGTGCGGCCGATCCGCGCCATCCCGGGCGTGCCGCTGGCGCTGGCCGATCCGCGCGCCCGCGACATCGACCTGGTGATCCTGCGCGAGTCGACCGAGGGGCTGTTCGCGTCGCACGGCCGCGGCGAGGTCACGCGCGAGCGCGCCACCGAGACCATGGTGCTGACCCGGGCCACCACCGAGCGGCTGCACGACTTCGGCCTCAACCTCGCCGCCGAGCGTGCCGCGCTGGGCGGCAGTGGGCGGGCCACCTGCGTCGACAAGGCCAACGTGTTCCGCGCCTTCGCCTGGTTTCGCGAGATCTTCGACGTCCGCGCCCGGGCCTTCCCACGGGTCCCGGCCGGGCACCTCTACATCGACGCCTGCGCCCTGGCGCTGGTGCAGCGGCCCTGGGAGCTCGACGTGCTGATCACCGAGAACATATTCGGCGACATCCTGTCGGACCTCGGCGCCGGGCTGATCGGCGGCATGGGCTATGCGCCCTCGGCCGATATCGGCGACCAGCACGGGCTGTTCCAGCCCTGCCACGGCTCGGCCCCGGACATTGCCGGCGCCGGGCGCGCCAACCCGACGGCGATGATCCTGTCGGCCGCGATGATGCTGGAGTGGCTGGGCAGGACCAGGGCCGTGCCCGAGGCCGGGCGCGCCGGGGCGCTGATCCGCCGCGCCGTCGACGCCGCCTTCGCCGGGGGCAGTCTGAGGACCCCGGAGTTCGGCGGCGACGCCGGCACCGCGGCCGTCTTCGCCGCCGTCGAGGCGGTGCTGGAGAGGCAGACGGACTGAGCCCGGCGCGGTGCCCTGTTTTTGCCGGTATGCGACGGTGGCTCGGCGCCGGAGTCAGGCGTTGGTCCTGCCGGGCCCGCCGATCCGGGTCATCGTGCCCTCTTGCTTGACCGCTGATCCGTGCCTCCGCTAAGTCGATCTAAAGTTGGCGGCCGGCCGAAATAAGCGCGCATTTCAGGAAACGACCCGCATGACGAACGATACCCGCGCCAACCGCGCGCTGCGCAGCCAGGAGTGGTTCGACAATCCGAACAATCCCGGCATGACCGCGCTCTATGTCGAGCGCTATCAAAACCAGGGCTACACGCGCGACGAGCTGCAGTCGGGCCGGCCGATGATCGGCATTGCCCAGACCGGCTCGGACCTCGCGCCGTGCAACAAGATCCACGTCTTCCTCGCCGACCGGGTCAAGGCGGGCATCCGCGACGCGGGCGGCGTGCCGATCGAGTTCCCGGTGCACCCGATCCAGGAGACCGGCAAGCGCCCCACCGCGGCGCTGGACCGCAACCTCGCCTATCTCGGCCTGGTCGAGGTGTTGCAGGGCTATCCCA
The DNA here is from genome assembly GCF_058622915.1 of Thermohalobaculum sp. Taxonomy (NCBI): domain Bacteria; kingdom Pseudomonadati; phylum Pseudomonadota; class Alphaproteobacteria; order Rhodobacterales; family Paracoccaceae; genus Thermohalobaculum; species Thermohalobaculum sp. Next base: position 20,577 of record NZ_JBZSYN010000122.1, read on the forward strand.
TCGACGGCGTGGTGCTGACCACCGGCTGCGACAAGACCACGCCGGCGATGCTGATGGGCGCGGCGACGTTGGACCTGCCGGCCATCGTGCTGTCGGGCGGGCCGATGCTGGACGGCTGGTGGCGCGGCCGGCTCGCCGGCTCGGGCACAGTGGTGTGGGAGAGCCGGCGGCTGCTGGCCGAGGGCGAGATCGACTACGACGAGTTCATGAACCGCGTCTGCGCTTCGGCGCCGTCGCTGGGCCATTGCAACACCATGGGCACGGCCTCGACCATGAACGCGCTGGCCGAGGCCCTGGGCATGAGCCTGCCGGGCTGCGCCGCCATCCCCGCGCCCTTCCGCGAGCGCATGGAGATGGCCTATGCCACGGGCCGGCGCATCGTCGCGATGGTGCGCGAGGACCTGCGGCCCTCGGCGATCCTGACGCGCGAGGCGTTCGAGAACGCGATCCGGGTGAACACCGCCATCGGCGGCTCGACCAATGCGCCGCCGCATATCCAGGCGATCGCGCGGCACACGGGCGTGGAGCTGGGCATCGACGACTGGCAGGCGCAGGGCTATGCGCTGCCGCTCCTGGTCAACATGCAGCCCGCCGGGAAATATCTGGGCGAGAGCTTCCAGCGCGCGGGCGGCGTGCCCGCCGTGATGGGCGAGATGCTGGCCGCGGGGCTGATCCACGGCGACGCCCCGACGGTCACGGGCCGCACGGTGGCCGAGAACCTCGCGGGCCGGCGCAGCGCCGACCACGAGGTGATCCGCCCCGTGGAGACCCCGCTGCGCGAGAACGCCGGTTTCCTGGTGCTGAGCGGCAACCTGTTCGACTCGGCGCTGATGAAGACCTCGGTGATTTCCCAGGACTTCCGCCGCCGGTACCTCTCGACGCCGGGAGCGGAGGGCGTGTTCGAGGGCAAGGCGGTGGTGTTCGAGGGCCCGGAGGACTACCACGCCCGGATCAACGACCCCGATCTGGGCATCGACGCCCAGACCATGCTGTTCATCCGCTATGTCGGCCCGGTGGGCTATCCCGGTTCGGCCGAGGTGGTGAACATGCAGCCGCCCGATGCTCTGTTGCGCGAGGGCATCGTGCATCTGCCCACGGTTGGCGACGGGCGGCAGTCGGGCACCTCTGAGAGCCCCTCGATCCTCAACGCCTCGCCCGAGGCTGCCGTCGGCGGCGGGCTTGCCTTGCTGCAGACGGGCGACCGGGTGCGGCTCGACATCCCCCACCGCCGCCTCGACGCGCTGGTGCCCGATGACGAGTGGCAGGCACGCCGCCGCGCGTGGACGCCGCCCCAGCTCGAGAACCAGACGCCGTGGCAGGAATTCTACCGTGCCCATGTCGGGCAGCTCTCCGAGGGCGGCTGCCTCGACTTCGCCACAGCCTACAGGCGTACCTCGCGCCAGCTGCCGCGCGACAATCACTGAGGGGGGCCCATGCGCATCACCATCGTCGGCGGCGGCGGCATGATCGGGCAGAAGCTGGCGCGGGCGCTGGCCGCGCGCGGCCGGCTGCGCGGCCAGGAGATCGCCCAGCTCACGCTCGCCGACGTGATCGACCCGGCGCCCATCGAGGCGCCGTTCCCGGTTTCCCTGCGGCGCCTCGACATCACCGACCGGGCCGCCTTGGACCGGCTTGTGGCCGAGGGCGCGGACGTCGTCTACCACCTCGCCGCCATCGTCTCGGGCCAGGCCGAGGCCGAGTTCGACCTCGGCATGGCGATCAACCTCGCGGGCACGCTGAACGTGCTCGAGGCCGCACGCGCCATGGACACCGTGCCGGTCGTGGTCTTCACCTCCTCGATCGCGGTCTATGGCGGCGAGATCCCCGACCCGATCGAGGACTGGACGATGCTCAACCCGCAGACCTCCTATGGCACCCAGAAGGCCGCGGGCGAGCTTCTGCTCAACGACTATTCGCGGCGCGGCTTCATCGATGGGCGCGGCCCGCGGCTGCCCACCATCTCGATCCGGCCGGGCCGGCCGAACAAGGCGGCGTCGGGGTTCATGTCCTCGATCTTCCGCGAGCCTTTGCAGGGCAAGGCGGCGGTGTGCCCGGTCGAGGAGAGCTACGAGCACTACTATCTCTCGCCGCGGCGCTGCGTCGAGAACCTGATCCACGCCGCCGAGATCGAGGGCGCCGCGCTGGGCCGGAACCGCTGCTTCGCGCTGCCCGGCCGCACGCACCGGATCGGCGACATGGTCGAGGCCATGCGCCGGATGGCGGGCGACGGTGCGGCGGAGCTGATCCGCTGGGAGCCCGACCCGGAGCTGCAGCGAATCGTGCTTGGCTGGAAGGCGCATTTCCGGCCCCGAAAGGCGCTCGAGCTTGGCTTCGTGGCCGACGAGAGCTTCGAGGACAATATCCGCTTCTTCCTCGAGGACGACGTGGCGCGCTAGCCCGCCTGCCGGCCCGAGTTTTCGGGGTGTGCACATTGCACAAATCCGTAAGGTATTGCTTTTACGTCATTTCTCATGTGAAGGGTTTTCGCGCGCCGCACCGGCCGACGGCGATTTCGGCCGCTGCTGGGGCGGGCGCTCGACATCCGCTGCGAACAGGTCATCCTGACCGCGCACGGCGTCGTTGTTCGAGCAAAGGGGAGACCGGCACGCAATGTGGCTCGATCGGATCACGGATTTCTTTCGCCACCTCACGCGCTTTGCCGTGGGGGGCAGCGCCAGCGCCGTGGTGCAGAGCCTGTGCTATCTTTTGCTGGTGCGGCTCGGCTGGACCGGGCCGGTGCTTGCCAGCGTCATCGCCTTCGCCCTGGGCACGCTGGTCTCGTTCACGGTGCATTACAACTGGACCTTCCGCAGCGCGCGCTCGCCGGCGCGGGCCGCCTGGCGCTTTGGCGTGGCGCGGCTGGTCGGCCTCGGCGTCAATACCGGCGGCGTGGACCTGCTGACCGGGGTGCTGGGGCTCAGCGACTACTGGGGCCTTGTGTGCATCCTGGTGATCACGCCGCTCGCCATCTTCACGATCAGCAAGTACTGGGTGTTCCGCGACAGCCACCACTACCGCGGCGCGCCGCGCGCCGGCTGAGGCCGGGCCGGCCCCACGGGGCCAACGAATGGCCCACGCCAAATCGAGTCAGGCTGGCGTGGCGACGCGGATGCCTCAGGGCACCACGGCGTGCCGTGCGGTCTCGGGCAGCCAGGTGGCCAGTTCGGGGAAGGCGACCAGCACGGCGACCATCAGCACCATGATCAGGAACATCGGCAGCGCGGTCAGCGCGATGTAGCTCATCGGGTGGCGCGTCAGCCCCTGCAGCACGAACAGGTTGAAGCCGATCGGCGGCGTGATCTGCGCCATCTCCACGACGACCACGAGGAAGATGCCGAACCAGATCATCGAGAACCCGGCCTCGCGGAAGGCCGGCACGTCGACCATCGGCTGCACCACCGCCATGGTCAGCACCACCGCCGAGATGCCGTCGAGGAAGCAGCCGACGATGATGTAGAACACGGTCAGCGCCGCGATCAGCGTGTAGACCGACAGGTGCAGCGAGGCGATCCACTCGGCCATCGCCCGGGGCAGCCCGGTATAGCCCATGCTGAGCGTCAGGAACGAGGCGCCCATCAGGATGAAGGCGACCATGGCCGAGGTGCGCACCGCGCCCATCAGGCTGTCGGAGAAGCTGCCCCAGGTCAGGCTGCCCTGCAGCCAGGCCAGCGTGAGCGAGCCCAGCACCCCGATCGCGGCGGCCTCGGTCGGCGTGGCATAGCCGCGATACATCGAGCCGATTACCGCGACCACCAGGCACAGCACCGGCACCAGGAAGCGCGAGTTCCACAGCTTCTCGCGCAGGCTCATGTCGGGGTCCCGGTCGGGCTGTCCGCCGCGCCACAGCGAGTGCCACACGGCGACATAGACCATGAACATCGCCGCCAGCGTGAGGCCCGGCAGGATGCCGGCGATGAACAGCTTGGTGATCGATTCGTTGATCGTCACCCCATAGACGATCAGGATCAGCGAGGGCGGGATCATCAGCCCCAGCGTGGCCGAGCCCGCCAGCGTGCCGATGGTCATGAACTCCGGGTAGTGGCGCCGCCTGAGCTCGGGGATCGACATCTTGCCGATGGTCGAGAGCGTCGCGGCCGAGGAGCCCGAGACCGCGGCGAAGATGGCGCAGCCCACCACGTTGGTGTGCAACAGCCCCCCCGGCAGCCGCTGCATCCAGGGCGCGAGCCCGCGGAACATGTCCTCCGACAGCCGGGTGCGGAACAGGATCTCGCCCATCCAGATGAACAGCGGCAGGGCGGTGATGCCCCAGCTCGACGAGGTCGACCAGATCGTGGTGATCATGGCGTCCCCGGCCGGGCGCGGTGTGAACACCTCGACGCCGATATAGGCGACCCCGATCAGCGCCAGCCCGATCCAGACCCCGGTGCCGAGCAGGAAGAACAGCACGAACAGGAACACCCCGGTTTTCGCCCAGACGCTGTCGATGCCGAAATACTGCAGCACCATCCAGCCGCCGCCGGCCAAGACGGCCATGATGGCAAACCCGGCCAGCCGCCCGCGCAGGTCCTCGGCCAACACGCTCAGCCCTCCCCCTCGGTGACGTTGGGCTCGTCGTGGCCGGGGTGCGCGGTCAGCAGCACGCGCACGAAGTGGTCCACCATGGCCAGCGCCAGCAGGCAGGCGCCGATCGACATGACGATCTGCGGAATCCACAGTGGCGTGGCATCCTGGCCCTGGCTGACGTCGTGCAGCTTCCACGACCAGATGTCGGCCCGGACGGCGTAGCGCGCGAAGAACAGCGCGATCGCGGCGCCGATGCCGTAGCACCAGATCTCGGCATAGCGGCGGTGCCGGCCGGTCGCCGCGAGCAGGAGCGAGACGCGCACATGCGCGCCCCTGTTGAGCGCATAGGCCAGCGCCAGGAAGGACGACCCGGCCATGGCATAGCCGGCATAGCTGGGCCCGCCGGGGAACACCAGCCCGCTCCAGCGCGCCACCATCTGCGCCACGATCACGACGAGGACCAGCACCATGCACACGCCGCCGGCGACGCCGCCGGCGAGGTAGAGCGCATCGAGCGTGCGCCTCACTGCCCTGAGCATCGCGCGGCGCCGATCAGCCGGAAGGCCGGGCCCCTCCCCGCCGGGGGAGGGGCGAGGCCGCAGGCCGCCCGCCGGTCACTGCATCGCCCGGTACTTCTCGATGATGGCCTTGCCGGTCGCGCCGGCCTTGGCGATCCACTCGTCGGCCATCTTCTTGCCGATCTCCTTGAGCTGCGCCTTGAGCTTGGGGCCCGGCTCGGTCACGACCATGCCGTGCTCGGCGAGGCCCTTGACCGTGAAGTCGGTGTACTGCACCGCACGCCAGTAGCCGGCATAGGCCGCGAGGT
>NZ_JBZSYN010000123.1:0-14374 GCF_058622915.1 Thermohalobaculum sp.
CGGCGCCACCGCAGCGACCGCGAAGGATAACTGACGAATGGCCCGCGCCAGGACGCGGGCCACACTGCGCCTCAACCCTTGTCGAGCTCCTTCTCAAGCTCGGGCAGCGCCTGGAACAGGTCCGCTACCAGGCCGTAGTCGGCGACCTGGAAGATCGGCGCTTCCTCGTCCTTGTTGATGGCGACGATCACCTTGGAGTCCTTCATCCCGGCGAGGTGCTGAATCGCGCCTGAGATGCCGACCGCGACGTAGAGGTCGGGTGCGACCACCTTGCCGGTCTGGCCGACCTGCCAGTCGTTCGGCGCATAGCCCGAATCCACCGCCGCGCGCGAGGCGCCGACCGCGGCGCCCAGCTTGTCGGCCACCTTCTCGATCAGATGGAAGTTTTCCTTGGACGCGATGCCGCGCCCGCCGGAGATGACGATCTTGGCCGAGGTAAGCTCGGGCCGGTCAGAACTAGCCACCATGTCCTCGATCCACTCCGACAGGCCCGGGTCCTCGGCAGCCTGCGCCGTCTCGACCGGGGCCGCGGCCTGCTCGCCGGGCGCGTCGAAGGCCGTGCCGCGCACGGTGACGACCTTCTTCGCATCCTTCGACTTCACGGTCTGGATGGCGTTGCCGGCATAGATCGGCCGCACGAAGGTGTCGGCGTCCACCACCTCCTGGATGTCGGGCACGATCATCACGTCGAGCAGTGCGGCCACGCGCGGCATGACGTTCTTGCCCGAGGTGATGGCTGGCGCGAAGACGTGAGAATAGGGCTGAGCCACCTTGGCGATCAGCAGCGAGAGCGGCTCGGCGAGCCGGTGCCCGTAGGCCTCGCCCTCGACATGGATGATCTTCGCCACGCCGCCGATCTTCGCCGCTTCCTCGACGGCCGCGCCGCAGTCCTTGCCGGCGACGAGCAGGTGGATCTCGTCGCCCAGCTTCGCGGCCGCGGCGACGGTCTTGGCGGTGGACTCATCGAGGGTCTGGTTGTTGTGCTTGGCGACGACGAGAACGGCCATCTCAGATCACTCCCGCTTCGTTCTTCAGCTTGTCCACCAGCTCGGCGACCGAGCCAACCTTGACACCCGCCTTGCGCGGCGGCGGCTCGGTGACGGAAACCACCTCGAGCCGCGGGGCGACGTCGACGCCGTAATCCGCCGGGGTCTTCACGTCGAGCGGCTTCTTCTTCGCCTTCATGATGTTGGGCAGGCTGGCGTAGCGCGGCTCGTTGAGGCGCAGGTCCACGGTCACGATCGCGGGCACCTTTACCTTGATGGCCTGCAGGCCGCCATCGACCTCGCGCACCACCTTGGCCGCGCCGTCGCCAAACTCGAGCTTGGAGATGAAGGTCGCCTGCGGCCAGCCGAGCAGCGCCGAAAGCATCTGGCCGGTGGCGTTCATGTCGTTGTCGATCGCCTGCTTGCCCATGATGACCAGGCCGGGCCTCTCCTCGTCGACCACGGCCTTGACAAGCTTGGCGACCGCCAGCGGCTCGATGTCGGTGTCCACTGTCTCGGCGGCCTCGATCAGGATCGCCCGGTCGGCGCCCATGGCCAGCGCGGTGCGCAGGGTCTCCTGCGCCTGCTTGACACCGATCGAGACGGCGATCACCTCCTCGGCCTGGCCGGCCTCCTTGAGGCGGATGGCCTGCTCGACGGCAATTTCGTCGAAGGGGTTCATCGACATCTTGACGTTGGCGAGATCCACCCCCGTCCGGTCCGCCTTGACCCGGACCTTGACGTTGTAGTCGATCACGCGCTTGACGGGCACCAGCACCTTCATTGCGCTTCCTCCTAGGGACGAGCGGCCGACCGAGACGGCCGCGCACCGTTTAATTCGGGCGCACGCTTAACGCAACCGGACCGCCGCGCGTAGGGAAAAAACGACGCGGCGGGACGGGGAAGCGTCCCCGCCGGCCGCTTTCGGCCCGCGGTCCCGCCCGGCAATGGGCCGCGCATCCGGACGATCCTGCCGGGGCTTCGGGGGCGCCATCGCCGCCCTGACGCCGCCCCAAGGCGCGCCCCGGACAGGCTGTGCACATTGCACAACCGTGCAACGCATTGATTTAATTGGCGTTCGTTTGTGCGCAGATGTTATGGTTAATGCAAAATCCGGCCCCGGCCGTCCCCAGGCCGCCCCCAGGCCGCCCCCAGGCCGCCCCCAGGCCGCCCCGGCGGCGGGCGTGCCGCGGCGGCGCGGCAGGGCCGCTCAGTTGCGCTGCACCACGCAGGCGCCGCCAGCCGCGCGCAGACGGTTGCACAGCGCCTGGGCCTCGGCGCGGCTGGCCGCGCCCAGCCGCACCGCCCAGATGGGCCGCCCGGCCATGCGCTCGCGCAGCATCATCGGCAGGCCCGGGCCGATGATGCGCGGATAGCGGGCCTGGACGCGCGAGAACTGGGCCAGCGCCCCGGCGCGGCGCACATTGCCGGCGACCTGAACGCCCCAGGCCTGCCAGGGGGCGCCGTCGAACAGCACGGCGCGGGTCGCCAGCACCGGCAGCCGGCGGCACGCCTGGGCGAAGGGGCGGTCCTTCTCGAGCGGCCGCGGCTCGAGCCGGCGGCCTGGCGCGCGGAACCAGCCCGCGGGGCGGAAGGTGATGGCGTGGACATAGGCGAGCGTCTCGCCGGGCAAGGCGCCGTGGCCTGCCAGCCAGGCCGCGACCCGGTCCTCGCCGCCGTTGTAGGCGGCCGCGGCAAGGCCGAGATTGCCAAACTGGGTGCGCAGCTGGGCGAGATAGGCCGCCGCCGCCGGGATCGCGAGGTCCGGGTCGAAGGGGTCCGCCAGCCCGCGCCGCTTCGCGGTCGCCGGCATGAATTGCGCCACGCCGAGCGCACCTTTGGGGCTGACGGCGCGCACGTCGAACCGGCTCTCCAGCCAGACCAGCCGCGCGAGGAAGGCGGGCGGCAGGCCGTGCAGGTCCGCTGCCTGCTGGATCAGGCTGCACAGATGCCCGGTCCCGGCCGGGCCGTCCGTCGCGTCGGCCGCACGCGCGGCGCCGGCATGGCCGACCAGAAGCGTTGCCACAAGAAGCGCCGCCACACGGAGCGTCGCCACACAGAGCGCCCCCACACGGAGGGCACCCGCACGGAGTGCCGCTGCTAGCGATTGGCGCCCGGCACCCAAAGCACGTCTCCCGCGCCGTTGTCGTTGGCCGCCCGTCCGGCAACGAACAGCCAGTCGGAAAGCCGGTTGAGATAGCGCACCACCGCCTCGCCCACCGGCTCGGCGCCGGCCAGCGCCACGGTCAGCCGCTCGGCGCGGCGGCACACGGTGCGCGCATGGTGGAGCTGCGCGGCAAGCGGGGTGCCACCCGGCAGCACGAAGGAGCGCAGCGCCGCGAGGCTCTCGTTCATGGCGTCGATCTCGCGCTCCAGCCGCTCGACCTGGACCGGCACGACGCGCAGGGGCGGGTGCTCGGCCCCCTCCTCGCCCGCGCGCGGCGGGCGGCACAGATCGGCGCCCAGGTCGAACAGGTCGTTCTGGATGCGGGCGAGCGCCGCATCCATCTCGCCCTCGGCATGCAGGCGCGCCAGCCCGATCGCCGCGTTCGCCTCGTCCACCGTGCCGTAGGCCTCGACGCGCAGCGCATGCTTGGGCACTCGGGTGCCGTCGCCCAGCGCCGTCTCGCCCTGGTCGCCGGTGCGGGTGTAGATCCGGTTCAGCACCACCATCGCCGCATTCCCCCTCGCCGCGCCCGGACCGCGGCGTTCAGCTGCGCACCGTGTTCACTTGGTTCACTTGGTTCACTTGGTTCACTCGGTTCACTTGCCCGCCTTGATTGCCAGGATGGTCAACAGAACCAGCACGATGGCGATGAATTGGGCGAGAATGCGATAACGCATCAGCTTGTTGGAATATCTGGCGCCCTCGCGGCCCTCGCGCTTGCGCGTGCCGAAGGTGACCACGCCGAACACCAGCACGCCGAGTGTCGAAAGGCACGCGAGTGCCGCCATGTAGAACAAGAATCCGGACATCGCGTACCCTCCTCAGCCCTGCATGAAGGCGCGGTCCAGCAGCCCTGTTGGCAAGAGCCGCCGCATGAGTCCCACAATATATGTCGGTGTTGTCACATAATACCGCGCCCGCGGGTGCCGGCTTTCCAGTGCGTGGATCATTTTCCGCGTGGTGGCTTCTGGCCCGAGCTCGAACGGGTCCGGCTTCTGCACGCCGCCGTAGAGGCGCGGATCCACCACATCGCGGTAGAACTCGGCCCAGGCCGAGTTCTCGCGGTCGATCCAGCGCTCGTACTGCGCCCGCGCATTGAGGCGGAATTTGGTGCGGATCGGACCGGGCTCGAGCAGGATCACGCGCACCGGAGTGCCGCGCAGCTCGAGCCGGAGCGTATCGGTATAGCCCTCGAGCGCGTGCTTGGTGGCGATATAGGCGCCGCGGATGCGCACATAGCCCAGGCCGAGCACCGAGGAGTTCATCACGATGCGGCCGAAGCCCTGACGGCGCATCACCGGCAGCGCCCGGCGCGTCAGCTCGTGCCAGCCGAGGAAGTTGGCCTCGAAGATCTGCCGCATGGCCGCGAGCGAGATGTCCTCGAGCGCGCCGGGGATGGCGTAGGCGCCGTTGTTGAAAAGCGCGTCGAGGCGGCCGTCCGTGCGCGCCAGCACCTCGGCGAGACCGCTCTCGATGCTCTCGGGCTCCTCGTAGTCGATGCGCGGGCTCTCGAGCCCCTCGCCCTCCAGCCGGGCGCAGTCCCCGGCCTTGCGGCAGCTGGCGAAGACACGCCAGCCGCGCCCGTGCAGCGCATGCGCGAGGTGATGGCCGATGCCCGACGAGCAGCCGGTGATCAGGATCGGGCGCGCGCCGCCGTTCGTCGTGTCGTCCATGCGTCCCCTGTCCATGCCGGCTGCAGCGTCGTTCCCTGCCCAGCGACCTCTAACGCCGATGGCGCCGTTGCGCCAGAGCAGGACCGCGGGCGCATGCGCATTGACATTCGCCGCGTCGAGGGCCAGATGCCTGCGAAAGAGCCGCGCCGCTCGCGCCACGTCGGGGCGGCATGCGACGCTCGCACAACCGTGATCCCGTCAATGCGGAGGGCCGAGACATGCCACCCACCCCCTGGAAAGTCACCTGGATCGCCCTCGCCGACGGCGCCAAGGCGCTGCTGCTGGTCAACCAGGGCACCGACGCCGAGCCGTTGCTCGAGGTGGTGTCCAAGGCCGAGCTGGAGAACCCGCCCACGCACGAGCTGGGCACGGATCGGCCGGGGCGCTACCCCGACCCCTCGGGCGGGCAGCGCTCGGCGGTGCAGGAGACCGACTGGCACCAGTTCGAGGAGGCGCGCTTCGTGCGCGAGTTCTCGGCGCGGCTGAACCGGGCGGCGCAGGCGAACCGCTTCGACCGGCTGGTCCTGGTCGCGCCCCCCAAGGTGCTGGGCGAGCTGCGCGAGGCGCTGGCGAAGCCGGCCGCGGCGCGCGTCGTGGCCGAGCTCGGCAAGGACCTGACCAGGCACCCGATCGACGAGATCGAGCGCCTGATCGCCCGGGCGCCGGGGGGCTGAGGCGGCTCAGCTGGCGGCGCCGCCCGGACGAGGGGTCCCATGCCCGGCGTCCGGTGCGGCGAGAGCGCGCACCATGCTGACCAGGCCGGGCTCGGACAGCAGCATGCAGGCTTCCTCGATCCCGGCCCAGCGGCGCCGGCGCTGACCGCGCTCGGGCCAGTCGTCGAGCACCAGCTCGACCTCGAGCGGGAACATCTCGACCTCGATCTCGACCTCGCCGCCGGGGCGCAGCTTGACGCCGCGGTAGGAGCCGAGCGGCTCGGCGGCGACGGTGCCCTCGACGCCGGCCTCCTCAAAGGCCTCCTGCGCCGCGGAGGCGGCCGCCGACAGCCAGGCGATGCGCCCGCCCTTGGGGAAGATCCAGCGCCCGGTACGGCGCGAGGTGATCATCAGGAAGGTGAGCCCCTCCTCGCCGCGCCGGTAGGGAATGGCGCCGAACTGGCGCACGACCCCGTCCGCGGGCGCCAGGCCCAGCATGCGGCGCAGCAGACCGAGCACGGCGGCGCTCATGGTGTCGCCCGGAGCGGCATGGTCGGAGCGTCCTGCATGGCCGAAGCGTACGGGGCCCGGCGCCGCCAGAGCAAGGCCCGGCGGGCGATTCGGCCCCGATTGACAGGGCGGATACCGTTCGCCATAAGGCAAAAGTCGCCCCATGGCATGGCGCCAGCGGGGCCGTTTTGCTTTTGCAGCCAGGCGTTCGAAGCGCCGCAGATCGGAGCCTGCGAACCGTGATCTCGCCCGTCATGCCGACCTACGCACGGGCACCGCTCGCCTTCGAGCGGGGCGAGGGATCGTGGCTGATCGCGACCGACGGCACGAGGTATCTCGACTTCGGCGCCGGCATCGCGGTCTGCGCCCTCGGCCATGCCCACCCCGGGCTCATCGCCGCGCTGGAGCGCCAGGCGCGACGGGTGTGGCATGTCTCCAACCTCTACGAGATCCCCGAGCAGAAGCGGCTGGCCGAGCGCCTGGTCGAGGCCAGCTTCGCCCAGACCGTGTTCTTCACCAACTCGGGCGCCGAGGCGATGGAGTGCTGCATCAAGGCGGCGCGCAAGTACTGGCATGCGAAGGGCCAGCCGGAGCGCAACCGCATCATCACTTTCGAGGGCGCCTTCCACGGGCGCACGCTGGCCACGATCTCGGCGGCAGGGCAGGAGAAGCTGGTCAAGGGCTTCGCGCCCCTCCTGCCGGGCTTCGATCAGGTCGCCTGGGGCGATCTCGCCGCCGTGGCGGCGGCCATCGGCCCGGCGACGGCGGCGATCCTGGTCGAGCCGATCCAGGGCGAGGGCGGCATCCGGCCCGCGCCCAACGGCTTCCTCAAGGGCTTGCGCCGGCTGTGCGACCGTGACGGCCTGTTGCTGGTGCTCGACGAGATCCAGTGCGGCATGGGGCGCACCGGTACGCTGTTCGCCCATGAGCAGGCGGGCATCGCGCCCGACCTGATGGGTGTGGCCAAGGGCATCGGCGGCGGCTTCCCGCTCGGCGCCTGCCTCGCCACCGAAGCTGCGGCCTCGGGCATGACCGCCGGCGCGCATGGCAGCACCTATGGCGGCAACCCGCTGGCCTGCGCGGTCGGCAACGCCGTCCTCGACGAGGTGCTGGCACCGGGCTTCCTCGATGCGGTCAGGCGCAAGGCCGGGCTGTTGCGCCAGCGCCTCGCCGGGCTCGCCGACGCGCAGCCGCAGATCATTGCCGAGCTGCGCGGCGAGGGGTTGATGCTGGGACTGAAGCTGCACGAGGGGTGGAAGAACGCCGACCTCGTTGCCGCGGCGCGCGAGCATGGCCTGCTGACGGTGCCGGCGGGCGACAACGTCGTGCGCGTGCTGCCGCCGCTCAATGTCGGGGACGAGGAGATTGCCGAGGGTGTCGGCCGCCTCGAGCAGGCCTGCCGCGCGCTGCAGGCGGGGGCGCACCCGTGACCCGGCATTTTCTCGATCTGGACCAGGTCCCGGGCAACGAGCTGAAGCGGATCATCGCCCGCTCGTGCGAGATCAAGGCCGGGCGCGACGGCAAGCCGAAGCTGTTCCCCGACGCCGAGCAGCCACTCAAGGACCGCGCGGTCGCGCTGATTTTCGAGAAGCCCTCGACGCGGACGCGCATCTCGTTCGATCTCGGCGTGCGCCAGATGGGCGGCGAGACCATGGTGCTGAGCGGCTCGGAGCTGCAGCTCGGCCACGGCGAGACCGTCGCCGACACCGCGCGCGTGCTGAGCCGCTATGTCGATCTCATCATGATCCGGACCTTCGATCCCGGCACTCTCGCCGAGATGGCCGAGCACGCCACCGTGCCGGTGATCAACGGGCTGACCAACCGCACGCATCCCTGCCAGATCATGGCCGACGTGATGACCTTCGAGGAGAAGAAGGGCCCGATCAGCGGCGCACGCGTGGTCTGGGCGGGCGACGGCAACAACGTCTGCGCCAGCTTCATCCAGGGCGCCGCGCGCTTTGGCTACGAACTGGTAATCACCGGCCCCGAGACGCTGGACCCCGACCCGGAGATCGTCGCCGCGGCGCATGGCGAGGGGGCCCAGGTGCGCATCGTGCGCGACCCCGAGCGCGCCGTCGCGGACGCCGACGCGGTGGTGACCGACGCCTGGCTGTCGATGCATGACGACCTGACCACGCGGGAGCGCCGCCACAACCAGCTCAAGCCCTACCAGGTCAACGCCCGGCTGATGGCCCGCGCCAAGCCCGATGCCATCTTCATGCACTGCCTGCCCGCCCACCGCGAGGAGGAGGTCACCTCGGAAGTGTTCGATGGCCCCCAGTCGGTGGTTTTCGACGAGGCCGAGAACCGGCTGCACGTGCAAAAGGGCATCATGCGCTGGTGCCTGGGTCTGCTCTGAGGCGGGAGCCGGCACAAATGACGCCGCGCCGCCTCGCAAAGCCCGCGGGAAAGGTTTGGAGAACTGCCCCGAGGCGTGCATAATCCGTGACGGCGCGGATGACCTTCGCCTTGTACCCGTTCGTCGTACGTCCCGATCTCGCGCGATTGCCAGTTCCCTAGGTTGGGCCAGGAATCCGGCGGCAGGCGGCGACGGAGGAGATCATGCCCGCGGTTGCATTGATCGTCGAGCTGGAGATCGTGCCCGGCAAACGCAACATCTTCGTGGAGCGCTCGGTCGAGCATCGGGAAACGGTGACGCGGAACGAGTTGGGCTGCCTGCGCTTCGACGTGCTGGCTTCCGAGGACGAAGCCGACATGGTCTTCATATATGCGGTCTACGCGAACCGGTCTGCGCTCGAGACGCATTTCAGCACGTCCTACACTCAGAAATACCTCGAGGGCACCAAGCCCCTGGTCGCCCGTCAGAAACTGACCCTTTGCACCCTGGCGCACGGCTAGCGGCGGCCGGCGCCGGGCAGGCGCCACACGATGCGCGCCACGCTGCGCCGGGCTCAGTCTTCTCCCAGCCCCAGCGCGTCGGCCACGCTTTCCACGATCTTGGTGCCGTGCAGGAAATATCTGGCCGTGGCCACCACGACATAGAGGGCGATAAACCCCATCGCGACGAAGGACAGCTCGACCGAGGTCGAGTATCCGGTGCCGAGAAAGCCGTCATTCAGATGGGCAAGCGAGCCGAATCCGTCGCCGACACTTGCGCCGTTACCCGACGCGGTGACCGAACCGTACATTTCACCACTCCACGAAGCACAAGCAGCAGGATCGAGACTTGCGCGCAATCATGTCATGCTTGGGGCGGCGCGGCGTCGCGAAGATGGCGGAAAATGATCCTTTCGGTGGCACGCCGGATCCCTTGGGCCATGGACAGCGTCCCCGGCGCGCACGACTGCCCGTGCGGGCCAACCGCGACAGGCGTCACCCGGCGCGCAAGGTGCAAGCGGCGCCGCGGCCAAGGGGGCGCGCGCGGCGATAGCCCGCCACCGGGGGCGGAGATGAAATCTCGATGCCTTGCGACTGCGACCGGCCGGGGTCGAGGGCGTGGCGCCGGTCGGTGAACGAGCGCCTGACGCTGCAGGGCTCGTTCGCCCCGTGCCGCCGCCGCGAAGCGCTGGCCGGAAATACGCGGAGGCGGAGGGAACCCCTACCCCCGCCTCCGACGCGGCAAGTGCGCAGATCGTCAGTCCTTGGAGAAAAGATTGATCCAGGCGCGGTCGAGGAAATCCTTTCTCAATTCGGGCCGCGCCCCCTCGTAGGTGCAGATCGAGAGCGTCTGGTCGATCAAGAAGCGCGGGTGGAAGGCATGCAGCTCGGCCCCCGCCTGGTTCGGATAGAGATCGAACAGCAGATGCTCGAGGGTCTCGGGCTGCACGTCGAGACCCGACTTCTTGGCGGCGCGCACGAAGATCTTGATGTAGAGTTCCTCGTTGGGCTGGCCGACATAGATCTTGTAGCGCAGGCGGCGTAGCGCCGCCTCGTCGGCCAGCGCCGCCGGCGGAATGTTGGTGGAGAAGATCACCACCGGGTCGAAGGGCACAGCGAACTTGCGGCCCGTCTGCAGCGTCAGGTAGTCGACCTTCACCTCGAGCGGGATGATCAGGCGGTTGATCATCTCCTGCGGCGTGTGGCGCTGACGACCGAAGTCGTCGACCACCAGCACGCCGCCCACGGCCTTGAGCTGGAGGGGCGCCTCGTAGACGCGACTGGTCGGATTGAAGGCGAGATTGAGCGCATCCAGCGTCAACTCGCCGCCGGCGACCACCGCCGGGCGGTGGCAGACCACGTAGCGCCTGTCGTATTTCGAGCCGCGGCGCAGGCCCTCCTGCTCGTCATCGTCCGAATCCAGGCGCTCGTGCACCGTCGGGTCGAACATGGTGACGACCTGGTTGTCGACCTCGAAGCAGTAGGGAAGGTAGATGCGGTCCTGGTAGGCGCGGGTGATGGCGACCGCGATCGACGACTTGCCGTTACCGGCGGGCCCGTAGAGCATGATCGACTGGCCCGAGTTCACCGCAGGGCCGATCTTCTCCAGAAGCTCCTCGGAGAGCGTGAGATCTGAGAACACCCGCTCGAGCATCGGCCGGCTCAGCACCTCGTTGCGGATCGACTGGGCCTTGCACTGTGCCACGAAATCGTCGAGCGGCACCGGCGCCGGGCCGGCATACTCGCTCTTGGCCAGGGCCTCGGCGGCGCGGCGGCGGCCATGGCCCGACAGGGCGTAGCGCATCTCGGCGGTCAGGGCGGCGCCGCGCTGGCCGAGCGTCTCGACCAGCTTGAGCTCCATGGCGTTGACGAACAGCTCGTCGACGATGCCGACCGAGAGCTTGACCACCCGGCTGATCTCCGAGGCGCGTTCGAGGCCCAGGCGGTACATGACCTTGAGCAGCAGATCGAGCAGGAAGCCCTCCTCCAGCCCGGTCTCGCGCACCGAGTGCGGCGCCTCCGGGCGGCCGCCGTGACGCTCGGGCGAGGCGCCGGCGCGCGCCGCCTCGGCGCCCGCAGCCTGCCTGCCCGCGACCTGGCCTTCTGCACTCATTCGCGTTCCCCCGGCTCGCAAGAGCCCAGCTGAGATGAACCTTCCCGACCCGGCGATCCTCCGGGCGCATCCGACGGCACCAGCGAGCGCGCCCAATACATCAAAGACCTACGCGGCAAATGTGGCCCTTTGATGCCGAAATGCTACCAACCCCTCTGCGCTTGCAACCTGATCTTGCCCCGTCGCGCCGCTCGATGAGAGGCGGGGCAGATCTCAGGATCGGCCGAGCCCGACAGTCGAGCAAGCAGTTTATCACATGTACAGAAAGTATCGATACGCAATGTAGAGCAATATTGCTTCCACCGCTGACCGGTTTGCGTTATAAGTGCATCGGGTGGGACACATTCCCCTTAAGGTTGTGTGTGATGAGTGCGAGCGCTGTCTTCAAGAAATTCGTCGAGCCATGCCTTGAACGCATTCCGGTGCTGGAGGTGACGCACATCGAGCGCCACGAGGGCCGCGAGTTTGTCGTCACGCAGATCATCCAGCGCAACGTCTTCACGCAGTTCGACGGCAGGCTTTCGCGGCACCTCGCGGCGACGCGCGGTGCCGGCTTCCCGGCCTTCAGTGTCGCCGTCGAAGTGTCCGAGAAGGGCGGCTCGGCGGCACCGCGGCCCCTCGCCAAGGCGCATCACGCCTCGGTGCCGCATGCGCTCAAGGGCATCGCCGAGCGCGCCTTCCGGCGCGACGGCGCAGCCGATCTGGTGATCCATCACAACGACCCGGCCGCGGGCGACCGCGGCGCCGGGGTCGCGCGCCGGGTCACGTCCGACGACACCGAGGCGCTGGAGGCGGCGCTCGGGGCTTGCCGTTTTCTCGGCGAGGCCGAGTTCCTCACGCTTTCGGGCGATTTCGACGTGGTGATCGCGGCGCCGCCGGGCGATCAGCGGCCGATCATCATCCACCTCGCCAACGGCTCGATCTCCATGCCCTGCGCGACCGGCACCGGGATCACGCCGTTCGAGTGCCCGCTCTACAGTTTCGGCGAGCAGGTTGCCGGCAGCGTCCTGGCGCAGGGCTATCTGGCCGCGGCGCGCCACGCCCTGGTCGCTTCCAAGGAGACGGCGGTGATCGAGTTCCGCGAGGCCTGCGAGAGGCAGATCCTGAACTTCGACCGGGCGCTGGCCGGGCGGCCGCTCGAGGGCCACCGTCTCGATTCGGTGATCGCCCTGGTCGAGCGGCTCAAGGCCGGGCTCGGCCCGAACCTGAACGGGCTGAGCGAGGACGCCCGCATCACCGCGCTGGACTGGACGGTCTCGATCGAGGCTGGCGGCGACGCCGGGACCACCAGCAAGCATATCACGCTGGCGCACACCGCCTCCGCGGCCGCAGGACGGTGACGCCGGCGCAGGCGCGGACGTTCCGCGCGAGCGCGTCGCCGGACAAGGCGACACCGCGCAGGCGCGCGGTCAGGCGGTTGGTTGTGGCCGATCTCGCGGCGCGACCGGGCACCTCAATCCCTCAGGCGCAGCTGTCCCGTCCGGCCCGGCCTGCATAGCCATGCCGCGGTCCCGCCGCGCCTGAGCAGCGCCGGATCAGCCCGCTGGCGAGCGCCCGGACCACCATGGCCCGATCCCCCGGCACGTCGAGCCGCTCGGCCGCCGCCTCCGGCGCCAGCCACAAGGGGCTGTGCCCCGGCTCGCGCGGCGGCCCGTCCCGGCGCACGGCGCGCGCCAGATAGACGAGGTGCACCTTGCGCGCCCAGTAGCGGTTGTCCCAAAGCCAGGGAAAGCTCTGGAAGGCGCCGATGCGCCGCGGCGGGCCGACGACCCAGCCCGTCTCCTCGCGCAACTCGCGATGCAGGGCGGGGATCGGATGCTCGCCAGGATCGACGCCGCCGCCGGGCAGCTGCAGCTCGGACTTCGCGGGCGTCTCCTGCCGCACGCAAAGCAGCCGGCCGCCGGCGCCCACGACGATTGCGTAGACGCCGATGCGGTCCCGATAGGGCCGACCCGAGACCCAGGCTGCTCCGATACGCTCCATTGCGCGAGCCATGCCACGATGCGCGCATCGATGCCAGACCCGCCTGTGCGCGCGGCCGGTGGAGCGGCCAGCGGCCCGCCCCGATTGTCCGCGGCGGGCGGCGAGGCTATGTGGCAGGGGACACGCCAGCCACGGGACCGGTGACATGAGCGAGGGATACCGACTGTCAGGCGACGACACGATTCTGCCGTTCGGGCTGGAGCGCGCCGGCATCCGCGGGCGCGTCGCGCGCCTCGACGCCACGCTCGGGCGCATTCTCGAGCAGCATCGCTATCCGGTGGCGGTTTCCGCGCTGGTGGCCGAGGCGGTGATGCTGACCGCGCTGATCGGCCAGGCCATCAAGCTGCGCTGGAAGCTGTCGCTGCAGGTGCGCGGCGACGGGCCGGTGCGGCTGATCGCCACCGATTACGTCGCGCCCGAGGAACAGGGCGCGCCGGCGCAGATGCGCGCCTATGCCTCCTTCGACATGGGCGAGGCGGTGTCGAGCCGGGCCGCACCCTACAGTCTGCTGGGCGAAGGTATCTTCGGCGTCGTGATCGACCAGGGCGAGGACATGCGCCCCTACCAGGGCATAACGCCGCTGGCCGGCGGCTCGCTGGCCGCCTGCGCCGAGACCTACTTCGCCCAGTCCGAGCAGCTCGCCACCCGCTTCCACATCGAGGCGGCGCGCTCGGAGGCGCCCGGCCGCCCGCCCGAGTGGCGCGCCGGCGGGCTGATGGTGCAGCAGCTGCCCGACGACCTGGGGCATGCGCCCGCGGGGCCCAGCGCCGCGCACGGGCTGATGACCGCCGACGACGTCGCCGGCATGGGCAGCGGCGAGGAGGACTGGAACCGGGTCAACCACCTGATGCGCACGGTGGAGACCCACGAGCTGCTCGGCCCGCACCTGGCCATGGAGGAACTTCTCCTGCGCCTGTTCCACGAGGAGAAGCCGCGCGCCTATCCCTGGCAGCCCGTGGAGTTCGGCTGCACCTGCTCGGCCGAGCGTGTCGCCCGCGCGCTGGCGCAATACACGGCTGAGGACATCGCCGAGATGACCACCGAGGACGGCCGCGTCACCGCCGACTGCCAGTTCTGCTCGGCGCATTACGAGTTCGACCCCGAGATGCTGGGGACCGATGCGACACGGAACCTCGACGGCACGCGGCGCCGCTAGGCTCGGCGGCGGAAATGCATATGTTGCCCCAAGGGTCCTGCGACCTCGATCGGCACGCGGGCGCGCGTCCGGTGGCGGCGCGGCCGCCGGCGGTCGGTCGCTGCAGGCGGGCTTGTGCGATCGATCGGCTGTGCTCAACGAGGCCCGGATAGGACGCGCGGATGGACTGGCTCAGCTCCGAGGCCCTCGCAGCCTTCCTGCAAGTGGTCTTCATCGACCTGGTGCTGGCGGGCGACAATGCCGTGGTGATCGGCATGGCCGCCGCCGGCCTGCCGGTCGAGGAGCGCCGCCGGGC